>NZ_VHIJ01000030.1:0-88342 GCF_006680095.1 Pseudarthrobacter sp. B4EP4b
GCTCTGGAGCAATACTAATGGCCAGCCGCTTCTGTGACGCTCCCATGGCGGGCGTGCCCCGGCGAGCAGCAGCGCGTGCGCCAGTGCGCCCTTGACTGTTACCACGGTCACAGCCTACTCTTTGGAAACATCTGTTGCCTATCGGGCAATAATCGAGAACCTGCTCCCACCCCACCCCGTGCAGCGGTTTCCTCCCGTTCCCCCTTCCGGAAGCCTCCCCGGCTGCCGCACAGTCCAAGGAGTCCAACGTGGATTCAAGTGTCATCAACATCGCCATTGTGGTGGTGTATCTTCTCGCAATGCTGGCCTTCGGCTGGTGGGGCAAGTCCCGCACCAGGAACAACAGTGACTTCCTGGTGGCCGGCCGCCGCCTCGGCCCCTTCCTCTACACGGGCACCATGGCCGCCGTCGTCCTGGGCGGAGCCTCAACCGTCGGCGGCGTCGGCCTCGGGTACAAGTTCGGCATCTCGGGCATGTGGCTGGTGGTCGCCATCGGCGCCGGCGTCCTGCTCCTCAGCCTGCTCTTCGCCGGAACCATCCAGAAGCTGAAGGTCTACACCGTCTCGCAAATGCTCACCCTGCGGTACGGCAGCAGGGCCACGGAGGCCTCCGGCATCGTGATGCTCGCGTACACGCTGATGCTGTGCGCCACGTCCACCGGCGCCTACGCCACTATCTTTGTGGTGCTCTTCGACTGGAACCGGGCCATGGCCATCGCCGTCGGCGGCGCAATTGTGCTGGTCTACTCAACCATTGGCGGCATGTGGTCCATCACCCTGGCGGACCAGGTGCAGTTCGTCATCAAGACCGTGGGCATCTTCTTCCTGATGCTCCCCTTCACCCTGAACGCTGCCGGCGGCTTCGACGGCATCCGCAGCCGCGTGGATGAGAGCTTCTTCCAGATCGACGGCATCGGCCTGCAGACCATCATCACCTACTTCGTGGTGTACACCCTGGGCCTGCTCATCGGCCAGGACATCTGGCAGCGGGTCTTCACGGCCAAGACCCCGGGTGTGGCCCGCTGGGGCGGCGCCACCGCCGGCATCTACTGCATCCTCTACGGTGTGGCCGGCGCCTTGATCGGCATGGCCGCCAGCGTTGCCCTGTCCGACATCAAGATTGCCGCCAAGGACGACGTCTACGCAGAGGTAGCCCAGAACCTGCTGCCCCTGGGGATCGGCGGCCTGGTGCTTGCGGCAGCGGTGGCCGCCATGATGTCCACGGCATCGGGCGCCCTGATCGCCGCCGCAACAGTGGCCCGCGCCGACGTCCTGCCGTTCGTGGCCAGCTGGTTCGGCAAGGACATCAGCACCGAGGACAGTGACAATCCCGAGCACGACGTCAAAGCCAACCGCATCTGGGTCCTGGTCCTTGGCGTCATCGCCATAGTCATCGCCATCATCACCAAGGATGTGGTCGCCGCCCTGACCATTGCCTATGACATCCTGGTGGGCGGTCTCCTGGTGGCCATCCTCGGCGGCCTGGTGTGGAAGCGCGGCACCGGTATCGCCGCAGCAGCCTCCATGGCCGTGGGTTCCGTGGTGACGCTGGGCACCATGATCGTCCTGGAAATCAACGCCAAAGCCCCCTTGGACGGCATCTACGCCAACGAGCCCATCTACTACGGCCTGCTGGCCTCCGGGGTGGTGTACGTAGCGGTTTCCCTGCTGACCAAGCCCACCGATCCCCAGGTGATGCGGAACTGGCAGCGCCGCGTTTCCGGCCAGGCGGCCGAAGAGGCGTCCCCCGAAGCAGTTCCCACCGCGTAGCCGCACCTACCTTAAAACGCGTCCGACGGCGGCACCTCCTTTCGCTTTCCAGCGAAGGGAAGTGCCGCCGTCGTCCGTTTATGTTCTGTTCCGCGTGCCCTGTCCCGTCCGTATCCGGGCTATTCGGCTTCGCGGACCTCGTCATCATCCAGCGGGACCACCCGGTCCTCGGCATCTATCACCACAGGGGGCGCCTGGACCACGGGTTCTTCCGCATCCAGGAATTCATCCTCGGTGTCCCAGTCCTCTTCGCTGACGGGGACGTCCTCGGCGTAGTCGTACGCGGGATCGGCTTCTACGGAATCAAGGTGGGGCATGTCCGGGTGCTGTCCGGTGGTGTTCATTGTGCAACCTCCGTTTGTTCGTACCTGACGTGCTCTTTTAGCGGGTGCCGGCAGGGCGCCACACTTTCATCACAGCACCGCCCGGTGCCATGGTCAAGGGTGTGTTACCGGCCGCCCGAACCCCCAAAAACCAGCCAAAATTTAAGGGACGCCGAAACTCCGGAGTGAGGGATGCCAGCCGAAAAACCGCGGAATTCCGCGGTAAGCTGGCGTGTCAATGGGGCCACATCATGCCCGTCCAGCCCAGGAGTTTTCCGTGTCGCAGCACGCCCGTCCCAACCACCCGAACACCCCCGCGAGGGAAGAGTCGCGGCCGTCGCCGTCGGACATCCGCCGCTGGCGCCAGTACCTTGCCGACGAACGCGCCGAGGCTGCCGTCTACCGGGACCTGGCCCAAAACCGGCAGGGCGAGGAGCGGGAAATCCTGCTGGCCCTTGCCGAAGCCGAGGGCCGGCACGAGGACCACTGGCTCCGCCTCCTGGGTGAGCACGCAGGCAAACCGCGTCCGGCGTCCATCCGCAGCCAATTGCTGGGTTTCCTGGCCCGGCACTTCGGCTCGGTCTTCGTCCTTGCCCTGGCCCAGCGGGCAGAAGGCCGCTCCCCCTACGCCAAGGACCCCAACGCCACCGAGGCAATGGCCGCCGACGAACAAATCCACGAAGAAGTGGTCCGCGGCCTCGCCACCCGCGGGCGCAACCGCCTGGCAGGCACCTTCCGCGCCGCCGTCTTCGGTGCAAACGACGGCCTGGTCAGCAACCTCTCCCTGGTGATGGGCATGGCGGCGTCCGGTGTGGCCAGCACCGTGGTCCTCCTCAGCGGCATCGCCGGCCTTCTTGCCGGCGCCATGTCGATGGGCGCCGGCGAATTCATCTCCGTCCGCTCCCAGCGCGAGCTCCTCGCAGCCACCCGTCCCACCCAAATTACGCTGGCAGCGGCGCCGAAGCTGGACCTCGAGCACAACGAACTGCTCCTCGTTTACCTGGCCAGGGGTATGTCCCAGGAAGCCGCGCAGCACCGGGTAGCCGAACGCATGGGCCTGCTGTCCTGCGACTGCGACCCCAGCCTCTCCCTCCAGCCGGAGCTGCCCGAGGCCGAGGACGAGCACGAGGCCGTGGGCACCGCCTGGGGAGCAGCACTGTCCAGCTTCTGCTTCTTTGCCTCCGGCGCCATCGTGCCCATCCTGCCGTTCCTGTTCGGCCTGACCGGACTCCCGGCGCTGGTGGTTGCCGGCGTACTGGTGGGCCTTGCCCTCCTGGTCACCGGCGGCATTGTCGGTTTGCTCTCCGGCACCTCACCCCTGACCCGGGGACTGCGGCAACTTGCGATCGGCCTGGGCGCCGCCGCGGTTACCTATCTTCTGGGCCTCGTCTTCGGCACAGTTGTTGGCTAGCACCCCGGCCCGTTGGCAGTAGGCTCCATACACGATAGAGCTCACTGAGCAGATGGGGGTGCAGTAGTGGAGGACCAGCCGCGACATGGCGGGAGGCGGGCGCGTGCGGGAAGTACCCGTGCAGCCGCCCGGTTCGTGCTGACGGGTGCATTGTTCTCCGCAGCACTCTTCGGCACCGCACTGGTGCTGGACAATCCGCGGTTCAGGGATCTCCTTGATATCCGTCTTGGCCAGGGAGGCCAGCAGGAGGGGCCACGGGCGCCATCTGCCGGCGAGGCCGAAGCCAATGCGCCGGCCGAGGCGCGGACTCAGGCTCCGCCCCCGGGATTCGAGGAAGCGGATGCGCCCTTGGCTGAGCCCGTGCCCCCGCAGACAGGGAGCGATTCCTACAAGTTCCTCGCCGTCAACGGCGATGGCAGTCCGGTGGGCTACTCCCCCTGCCGGCCGCTGCACTATGTGGTCAACGATGACCTGGCCCCGGCCGGCGCACAGCAGCTGGTATCCGATGCCATCAACGCTATCTCCGCAGCCACGGGCATCACGTTTGTCTATGACGGCACCACCAGCGAGCAGCCGTCGCCGCAGCGTCCCCCGTACCAGCCGGATGCCTATGGCCAGCGCTGGGCGCCGCTGCTCATCGCGTGGACCACCCCGGACGTTGCACCGCAGCTCAAGGGAAAGGTCATCGGAACCGGTGGCAGCACGCATTACAGCTACGACGACGGTGCCAAGACTTTTGTGACCGGCGGCCTGGACCTGGATGCACCCCAGATCGGTACCGAACTCCTGAACCCCGACGGCCATCTGTACGCGACGGCCGTGATCCTGCACGAACTCAGCCACGTGATGGGGCTGGATCATGTGGAGGATCCTACCCAGCTGATGTATCCGGAGATCGGCACTCCCGAGGGGTTGTCCGCCGGGGACCTCAACGGCCTGTACGAGTTGAGCAAGGCGCAGTGCCGGAAGGACCTGTAACCGGTCCGGGGCGCTCTGCTGGCAGCCGGTGAACTGGTCAGCGGCGCAGGACGGCCGCCGCCTCCTCCACTGAGTCCACCAGGAAGATCCGCTCTTCCATGCACCGTCCCGCTGCCAGGCTGCGCAGCATGGGCCATGCCGGGTACTCATGCTCCCAGTGACGCTTGCCCACGAGCACCATCGGGGTAACCTTCGCGTCCGCGGCGTAGTAGTTCTCGCACGCATCCTGGAAGATCTCCTGGATTGTTCCGGCCGCGCCGGGCAGGAACACGATGCCGCCGTGGCACAGCTCCAGCAGGATGGCCTCCCGGATGGCGTTCGCGAAGTACTTGGCGATGTGCGTGGCGAAATAGTTGGGCGGCTCGTGGCCGTAGAACCAGGTGGGGATTCCGAGGGACGGGGTGCCGTCCGGAAAGAGTTCGACGACGGCGGCCGCCGCACGCGCCCACGCTGACACGGAGGGACGGAAGCCAGGGACGGAGGCGAGTGTCCGCAGCGCACCATGCAGCGCGCCGTCGTCGGCCTGGCTGAGGTAGGCGCCCAGGTTGGCAGCCTCCATGGCACCGGGCCCGCCGCCCGTCGCCACCACGTGGCCGTCCCGTGCCAGCAGCCTGCCCAGCAGTGCCGCCTGCGCGTAGTCGGTGCTGCCCCGCTGGGCGGCGTGCCCGCCCATCACACCCACCATTTTCCGGCCGGCCCACGCATTCGAGCGGTGAAGCTCGTCCAGCGCATCGCCGATGGCGTGGTCGTGGAGGGCCGAGGCCAGGGTGGCATCGAGCCGGTGCCGCAGCCCGGGCTGGATGCTCCACTGGTAGATCCGCGCGTCGGGCAGTTCCTCGTAGGGAGAATTTTCCAGGCCTGCGTACAGCTCCTGCGGCGAGTAGAGCCCTGCCCGGTACGGGTTGAAGGGTACGCCTTCGAGGCGCGGAAAGATCAGGGCGCCCCGGCGGCGGAGCGCGTCTTCCATCCCCTCATCAAATATGCAGCCCAGGAAGATGGCGCCTTCAACGCGGATCCGGTCCAGCGCCGTGGACCGTCCGCGGAGATCAAGGGACTGGGCGTGCCAGCCGTCCATCTCTTCGGCTCCGGCACTGACCAGCCGGTCGAAGCTGGCCAGATCCTCCACGTCGAGGCTGCGGGGACTGGGCCCGAGTTTTCCGGACAGATTCACGGCCGGCCCTTCATGGTGCTCATCCACCAAGCGTAGGTCACCTGCACAGGCAACGCGGGGTCAGTCCGCGCCCCTCCGGAGCTCCGGGATGGGCCGGAACTGACCCCGCGTTGCTTATGCCGGCAGGCGGACCGGCTCGTCAGTTCCGCGGAAGTGGGCCTCGAGCTCTTCGAGGGAACGGCCCTTGGTTTCGGGAACGCACTTGATAACAAAGGCGAGCGAGGCCAGGTTGACCAGGACAAACAATCCGAAGGTGCCTGTGGACCCCAGCGCACCCACCACGATCGGGAACAGGAAGGAGATGGCCGCATTGACCGTCCAGAGCGCAAAGACCGCGATTCCCATGGCGAAGCCGCGGATGGCCAGCGGGAACATTTCGGAGAGGAGCAGCCACACGCAAGTGCCAATGAAGCACTGGACGAACGCAACGAACAGCATCATGGCGGCGAGGATGGTGTAGCTGGCAAGGTCGGACTGGGGCAGCAGGAAGACGAGCGCCAGCAGTGCCTGCGAGGCCACCACGCCGGAGAAACCGATGACCAGCATCCTTCGCCGGCCAATGAAACCCAGCAGCCAGATGCCCAGGACGGTCATCAAGACTGAGGTCAACCCGACGCCGATGGTGGCCACGAGCGAAGCGCTGACACCGAGGCCGCTCTTTTCCAGGATGGTGGGAGCGTAGTAGTTGACGGTGTTGATGCCGGTGGCCTGCTGGACGGTGGCGAGTCCGATGCCGATCCACAGCAGCCGGCGCATCCACGGGTTGTTGCGGAGGTCGCGCCAGGCGTGGCCACGCTCCTTTTGGGCCGTCTGTGCCGCTTGGGCGATCTCTTCGAACTCCCGGGCTGCTTCCTCCGGGTTCCGGCTCAGGTTGAGCACGCGGCGGCTGTCCTCGAGCCGGCCGCGGATGGCGTACCAGCGCGGCGACTCGGGGAGCATCAGCATGCCTGCGAGCAGGGCCAGCGCCGGGAGCGATGCGATGCCCAGCATGGTGCGCCAGACTTCGGTGTCGTGGATCAGGGCGTCCAGGAGGGCGTTGATGGCGAAGGCCAGCATTTGGCCGGTCACGATCATCAGTTCGTTGATGGTCACCATCCGGCCGCGGAGGTGGGCCGGTGCCATCTCCGCCAGGTAAAGGGGGCAGGTGACGGCGGCCGCGCCAACGCCCAGGCCCAGCAGGATCCGGGCGGCAATCATAAAGGAAACGTTAGGTGCGGTGGCGCAGCCGATGGCTCCGAGCAGGAACAGCAGGGCGCACACCAGCAGGGAACCGCGCCGGCCGAGCTTGTCAGCCATCCGGCCGCCCGCGAGGGCGCCTGCTGCCGCACCGGGAAACAGCAGCGCGCTCACTACTGTTGCTTCCTCGACGGCGTTCATGTTCAGGGAGTCGTTCATGTACAGCAGCGCGCCGGAGATAACACCGGTGTCGTAGCCAAACAGCAGGCCGCCGAGGGTGGAAATGACAGTGAGCCGGGCGAGGTACCCGCGGTGCTGGCCGGGGACGCCTTGGGACGGTTTTTGCAACAGCATTGTTGCCTCTCAGGTTCTCAGGGGGACCGTAAGGACGACCGGTGAATGTGATGGGTGGCACTAACGTTAGAGCGCTCTAACGGCATCGTCAATAGAAAGACTTAATGTCAGAACATTTGCTTTCGCGGCGCTCCTGCCCCTTGAGGGCGCGTCAAGGCCTTTGACCGGCAATTCCAGCCTGCTACGATCGAGGAGGAACTATGTCCTATCAAGAGAACATATAGTGGCAAAGCAGCCGGCGCTCACAGGCCCGAACGGACTGCCACCAGGAACAGGAACGTAAAAGTGGCGAACAACCTGGGTCTCAGCATCGATCGCTCCTCCCCCGTCCCCCTTTACCACCAAGTGGTGCAGGGCATCGAGGCCGCCATTTACAGTGGAGTCCTGGAACCTGGAAGCCGGCTGGACAACGAGATCGATCTTGCAGCCCAGCTGAACCTGTCCCGCCCCACCATGCGCAAGGCTATGGACGAGCTGGTTCGGTCCGGCCTGCTGGTGCGCAAACGCGGGGTGGGAACCCAGGTGGTGTCCAGCCAGGTGCGGCGTCCCCTGGAGCTCTCCAGCCTCTATGACGACCTCACCAACAACGGCAAGAAACCCACCACGGAAGTCCTGAGCTTCTCCCATATCGAAGCCGACGACGCCATCCTTGCCACACTCCAGCTCCCCGCAGGCTCGAAGGTGTACCACTTCACCCGGCTTCGGAAAGTGGGGGGCAAACCGCTCGCCCTGATGGAGAACTGGGTGCGCGACGATATTACGGAGATGGATCAGGCCACGCTCACCGCGGAAGGCCTCTATGCGATCCTCCGCCGAGGCGGCGTCAACTTCCGGCTCGCCAACCAGCGGATCGGGGCCATGACGGCCAATGAGTACCAGGCGTCCATGCTGGAGACCGGCGAAGGGTCGGCCCTGGTCACGATGGAGCGTACCGCCACGGATGACACCGGCCGCCGCGTGGAGACAGGCCACCACGTGTACCGCGCCGATTCCTACAGCTTTGAAATGACTCTCGTACAGCGATAATCAAAGGAGCCAACTCCATGACCAACTGGGTCTACCCCCTGGGCGCCGCCGCCGACGGCAAGTGGGATGTCTCGATCGGAACGTCCGACTCCACCCTTACCGTCGACGGCTGGGCGCATACCGGACTGAAGGTCGCCACCCTCACCGCCGGGGCCGCCGTCGAACTTCCCACCGCGGATGAAGAACGAATCGTAGTCCCCCTCAACGGATCCTTCACCGCCACGGTGGACGGGGCGGAATACCAGCTGACCGGCCGCGCGTCAGTGTTCAACGGCCCCACGGATGTCCTCTACTCCGGCACCGGGAGGGCTGTGACCATCAGTTCAGCCGACGGCGGCCGGGTGGCTGTTGCCACCGCCCCGGCCCATGCCTCCTACCCCACCCGGCTGGTGACGGCTGGCGAAACCCCGGTGGAGCTCCGCGGAGCCGGCAACTGCTCCCGGCAGGTGCACAACTTCGGCACGCCGGCCGCACTGGAGGCCGACCGGTTCATCGTCTGCGAGGTCCTGACCCCGGCCGGCAACTGGTCCTCCTATCCCCCGCACAAGCATGACGAGGAGAAGGACGGCGAGACGCACCTCGAGGAGATCTACTACTTCGAGACGCAGGTGGCCGCCGGCTCGCCGGCGCCCGCAGACGCCGACGCCATCGGCTACCAGCGCGTCTACGCCTCCGACGAGCGTCCCATCGATGTCTCCGCCGAGGTCCGCACGGGTGACGTGGTCCTTGTCCCTTACGGCTGGCACGGCCCCGCAATGGCGGCGCCCGGCTACGACCTGTACTACCTGAACGTCATGGCCGGCCCGGGTCCCGTGCGCGACTGGCTGATCAGCGATGACCCCCACCACGGTTGGGTCCGCCAAAGCTGGGATGGCCAGGAGATCGACCCGCGGCTGCCGTTCGGCGCCTGAGCCCCGTCCGCGCGGCAGCGGCAGACTGGCATAGTGGAGTCTTGTGAAACAGAGCCCCGTTGCGAACCGCTCCGTCACCATGGAGGATGTGGCGCGTGAAGCCGGGGTGAGCCGCGCCCTGGTGTCCCTGGTGATGCGGGACTCCCCCAAAGTCTCATCCGCCAAGCGGACGGCGGTCCTGGAAAGCGCCGCCGCCCTGGGCTACTCGCCGAACCGGCTCGCCAGCCGCCTCGCTAGCCGGCGCACGAACACCCTGGGCGTGCTGTTCCTGGACCTGCACAACTCGGTCTTCGCAGACATCTACGACGGCATCACCGAAGGACTCGCGGGCAGCGGCAACCAGGTGATGGTCGCCGTCGGCTCCGCCGACCCCGGCACCGAGCTGGAAGCTGTGAGGTCGTTCGTGGACTTGCGTGTGGACGGCGTCATCCTGGCCGGCTGCACCGGCTCCTCCGCCGAACTGGCGGCGGCACTTCGCGGGACTCCCGCCGTCGTCATCACGCGGGAACTGGAGGTCGACGGCGTTGATTCAGTCCTGTGCGACGACTTCCGGTCCGGGGTGCTGGCGGTGGAGCACCTCCACGAGCTGGGGCACCGGCGCATCGCGCACGTGGACATCTCGGACTGGCTGCCCTACACCGCCCGCCGGGAAGGCTACCTGGCGGCGATGAAAAAGTTCGGCCTGGAGCCTCTGCTGGTGCACAGCGACATGACGGAGCGGGGCGGCCGGGCGGTGATGGAGAACTTCCTGGCCTCTGGCGCCACCCTTCCCACGGCGATTTTCGCCCACAACGACCTCACCGCCATTGGCATCATGGAAGCGCTGGCCGCCCATGGCCTGCTGGTCCCGGACGATGTGGCCATCGTGGGCTGCGACAACATTGAGGTGGCGGCATCCCCGCTGATAGGGCTGACGTCCATCGACCAGCACGCAGGTGAACTGGGCAGGATGGCGGCGGGGCTCATGCTGGAACGGGTGGCCGGAACGTCAGGACCGGCCGTGACCCGCAAGCTCGAGCCCACCCTGATGGTCCGCCGTTCCTCCGGCGCCTAGCGTGTTTTTGGGCTTGGCAGCAGCTGCCGCGAACGCCATCACCGCCAGGCCCAGCAGCGTGATGCCGGCGCCGGCCCAAATGGGTGAGGTGTAGCCCAGGCCTGCGGAAATGGTGACGCCGCCGAGCCATGCGCCCAGTGCATTGCCCACGTTGAAGGCCCCAATGTTGGCGCCGGAAGCCAGGGTGGGGGCGCTGCTCGCGTAGGTCATCACCCGCATTTGCAGGCCCGGAACAGTGGCGAAGCCGAAGCCGCCCATCAACACCAGGGATGCCACCGTGAGCACCTGGCTAGTTGCGGTGAGGGCAAAGAGGACGAGGATAGCGGACAGGACGGCGAGCACCACCAGCAGGGTGCGGTCGATGTTCCGGTCTGCGGCCTTCCCGCCAAGAGTGTTACCCGCGAAGAGGCCCACACCGAAGACGATCAGCAGCCATGGCACCGTGGTGGGGGCGAAGCCGGTGACCTCGGTCAGGGTGTAGGCGATGTAGGTGAAGGCGCCGAACATTCCACCGAATCCCAGGATGGTGACCGCAAAGGAGAGCCATACCTGGCCCGATCTGAAGGCCCGGAGTTCGCGGCGCAGTCCCCCGGCTTCGGCTTTGCCGCCGGCCGCCCTGGGGACGAGTGCCAGGATCCCGGCGAGCGCAGCCACGCCGATGACCGTAATTGCCCAGAAGGTGGCCCGCCAGCCGGCGGCCTGGCCAAGGAGGGTGCCGAACGGGACGCCCAGGACGTTGGCTGCGGTGAGGCCGGTGAACATCAGTGCGATGGCTCCTGCTCTTTTGTTGGGCGGGACCATGCCTGCGGCCACGACGGAGCCGATGCCGAAGAACGCTCCGTGTGCGAGCGCGGCGATAACGCGCCCGGCCATCATGGGCCAGTAGCCGGCCGCAGTGGCGGAGAGCAGGTTGCCGGCAATAAACAGGACAAGCAGCGCGGCCAGCACGGGCTTGCGGTCAAGCCGGGTCACAGCTGCCGTGAGCCCGAGGGCGCCGGCCACTACGGCCAAGGCGTAGCCGGAGATGAACCAGCCCGCCTGCGCCTCGGTGACCTGGAAGTTGGCAGCCACTTCGGGCAGGAGGCCCATGATGACGAATTCGGTGAGTCCGATGCCAAACCCGCCAAGGGCGAGGGCTATCAGTCCGACGGGCATGCCGGTGCTCCTTTGGGTTGTGTGGGGTGCGGTGGGCGCCTAAAATAGTTGCAGACGCGGTATTTATTGTTGCACATGCAAATATCCCGCGCAAGCAACTATCTCGTGTGCACTCTCGGGCAGGTTGGCTGCCGTACCCCACGGCCGCCCGGCTGTCCCCCTTAAGGAGCAATGTATGGGCATCAAGGACGACGCCGTTGAGGTCCGCGCGCAAGGCTGGCGCACTTTGGCCGCCCTCCACGGGCTGATCGAAACCGAGCTGGAGCGCGCGCTCCAGGCGGAATCAAAGCTGTCCGTGGTGGAGTACACCGTCCTGGATGCCCTCAGCCGCCAGGACGGGTGGCACATGCGGATGCAGCAGCTCGCCCGCGCTTCGGCACTGAGCCCCAGCGCCACCACGCGCCTGGTGAACCGGCTGGAGGACCGCGGCCTCCTGACCAGGATCCTGTGCGCCGATGACCGCCGCGGCATCTACACCGAACTGACACCCGCCGGCCTCAGCCTCCTGGCGGAAGCCAGGCCGGTGCACAACGCCACCCTCGAACGTGCCTTGGGAGAGGCGCGCGACATTCCGGAACTGGCTCCCCTGGTGGACGCGCTCCCCAGGCTGCACGCAGTGTCCTGACCTGCTGTGGCCTAAGACGCCGGGCTGGTCACAGCTCCTGCCACCCGAACCGGAAGGCCGCTGGCCAGGGACTCCTGCGCGGCGTCGGCCACCCGGGACGCGGCCACGGCGTCCTCGGGCGTGCACGGGTTATCCCGCTGGCCAAGGACAAGCTCAACAAAAGCGGCCATCTCGGAACGGTATGCCTGGTCGAAACGCTCAGCAAACGTCCTGTGCGCCTGACCCGAGGGAAAAACGACTGCCGGCTCCGCCGATGCCATGGCGGTCTTATCGTCAAGGCCCACCATGAGCGACCGGAAGGAACCCTGGATTTCCAGCCGCACATCGTGGCCGGCCCCGTTGTACCGCGTCGCCGAGACTGTTCCGACCGTGCCGTCGTCGAACGTCACCAGCGCCAGCGCGGTGTCCACATCCCCCGCAGCGCCGATCGCCGGATCCCCGTTGTTGGATCCCCTGGCATAGACTTCCACGATTTCACGGCCGGTCAGCCAGCGCAGGATGTCAAAGTCGTGGACCGAGCAATCGCGGAAGAGCCCGCCGGAGGTTGCCAGGAATTCCACGGGCGGCGGGGCCATGTCGCAGGTGACCGCACGCAGGGAGTGGATCCATCCCAACTCGCCGGCCTGGTAAGCCCTCCTGGCTTCCAGGTACCCGGCATCAAATCGGCGCTGGTGGCCTATCTGGACCACGCCGTTCTTGTCCCTGATGTAGTCCAGGACGGGCAGGGCGTCTGCAACGTTCAAGGCCACGGGCTTTTCGCAGAAGACCGGGATGCCCGCGTCCACCCCCGCCCTGATCAACTCCGGATGAGTGGCAGTCCCCGTGGCTACCACCAGGCCGTCGATTCCGGAGGCCAGAAGCGCGTCAACGGACGGCTGGTACCCGGCACCGAGGCCGGCGGCCACGTTCCGGGCATGCTCTTCGGCCACATCCGTGAGCCGGAGCCGGACGTTGATGTTCTTCGGGTTCAACACATCATTGAGGGCCGCAATATTATTGGCGTGCATCACGCCGATCCTGCCGACGCCCACCAGGCCAAGCGTTACATCTTTCATCGTTTTTCCCCTGCATAGACGGTAAAGGCGGTGCGGAAGGCCTCGAGGGCTGCATTGCTGTCGTCCTTGGCCCACGCCTCCAGGCCCACTGTGCCCTCATATCCGGCGTCAGCAAGGGCCCGTGCAACAGCTGCGTAGTTGATTTCCCCTGTACCCGGCTCGCAGCGTCCAGGAACGTCGGCCACCTGGATTTCACCGATGTACGGCAGGGCCGCCCTCACAAGTTCAATAAGGTTCCCCTCCCCCAGCTGTGCATGGTAGAGATCCAGCATCAGTTTGGCGTTCGGATGGCCTGCCGCTTCCACGAGCATGAGCGTGTCCTTGGCCCGGGCCAAAGGGATGCCGGGGTGGTCCAGGACGGTGTTCAGGTTCTCCAGGCAGAATGTCACGCCATGCTTTTCGCCCAACCTCCCGAGCTTTTCCAGGGTCCGCGCGCCTGTCGCCCACATGCGGCCTGAGGAACGGTAGACGGGTCGTGCGGCTTGGCCCTGCACCAGTTCCGCGGGGTGCACCACCATCCGGCTCACGCCCAGTTCCAGTGCTGTGGGGATCAGCGCTTCAGCCGTCCGGACCACGTCATCGGCCGTATCCGGGTCCACGAGACTGCCGGACGAATAACCAGTCATGGAGGAGAAGACGGCTCCCGTTGCCTTCAGCGCCTGGATGTCCTCGTCCCGGGCATCCCACAGTTCCACGTCGAATCCCGCCTCGTTGATCCGGCGTACCCGTTCCACAAACGGAAGGTCCGTAAAGACCATCTCCGCGCAGACGGCAAGCCGCATCAGACGCCTGCCCTCTCTGCTACCGCTACAGGAGCGCCGCTTTTGACCGATTCGATGCAGGCCAGGGCCACCGCCAGGGCGCGCCGGGCGTCGGCGCCCACGGGAGTCAAAGTGAAAGCGGACGACGGCGAGGGGCCGCCGTCGCGCTTTGCCCGCACGGTCGCGGCAAAGTCGGCGAGTTCGTCTGTGTAGGCCTGGCTGAACAGCTCGACATTGAGCCGCGGGGTGTCCGCGGCGAGCCCCTCCGCCGTGTACCTGAGGGCCGCAGTTTCCGTGGAACGGCCGGCCTGCACCATACCTTTGGAACCGAAGACTTCGCCGCGGACGTCGTATCCGTACAGGGCGCTGAAGTTCGCTTCCGCCACCGCGATGGCACCGTTGCTGTACCTGATGGTCACTACCGCTGTGTCCAGGAACCCCTGTTCGCGCAGGGAAGGCTCCACCAGCGCATCCGCCACGGCGTACACCTCGACGGGCTCGGCCCCCTCATTGAACCAGTTGAGGGTGTCGAAGTCATGGATGAGGGTTTCCAGGAAGATGGTCCAGGCCGGCACCCTGGCGGCGTTGGGGATGCTTCCCGTCCCGGGATCGCGCGTCAGCGAGCGCAGGAGCTGTGGCGTTCCGGCAACACCGGCGGACAGGTCCTTCTTGGCCGCCTGGAAGTCTTCGGCGTACCGGCGGTTGAAGCCGACCTGGAAGTGCACGCCCGCTTGCTCAACGGCGGTGAGCGCGGCGCCAAGTTCCTCCAGCCCCTGCGCGGCCGGCTTCTCGCAGAAGACGTGCTTCCCGGCGGCCGCGGCCTGGGCGATCAGCGACGCATGGAAGCGGGCCGGGCTGGCGATGATGACGGCGTCGATTTCCGGGTCCGCGAGGATATCATCAGCGCTGGCCGTTACTTTCGCGGCACCCAGTTTCCCGGCCAGGGTTTGGGCGGATTGCACGTTGGGGTCTGCGATGGCCGCCAGGGATGCGCCGGGGACCCGCCGGGCGATGCTCTCAGCATGGAAGGCTCCCATCCAGCCGGAGCCGATGAGACCAATCCGCACCGGTGCGCAACCTGGTGTTGGATCTTGGGTGATGTAGGCCATGTGACTCGTCCTTTCAATAGTCGGAACACAATTGGATTCAGGCGGGCTGGTTGCCTTCGCCTGGAAACTCGATGGAAAGCTGGCGTCTGATGTCGTCGGCTACTTCCAGGGTCTGGATGGAGGAAGCGAGCAGACGCTGAGGGCTTTCTGTCTCTCCAGCCGCGATGGAGCGGGCCACAGCAGCCGCTTCATAATGCAGGCCTTCGAAATGGCCACCCGGCGGTTCCTCATACCGCAGCCGTTCCCCATGGGGGAACCGAAGCTCGAAGCCTCCCGGCATATTGAAGGGACCGTCCACGCTCAACGTCGCCTCGGAGCCGGCGATCACTGCGCAGGTGGGTGTGAAGTTGTGGACATGGGTGTTCACCACGGCCTGGGCACCGCCCTCGAACTGCATCACCGCGGAAAGCTGGGCGTTGACACCGGAGGGGTGGGGCTGGCCCATTGCGTGCAGCCGTTGGGGCCTGCCCAGGACCTCAGTGACCAGGGCAAGCGGGTACGTGCCCAGGTCCAGTAATGGGCCACCAGCCAGGGCCGGATCGAAGATGCGGTGGGCGGGTTCAAAGTGTTCGCCGTATTCCGCAAGCACCGTGGTAATCGTGCCCAGGGTTCCGGCATCCAGGACCTGCCGGATCACATCGAACTTTGGCAGGAAGAAGCTCCACATGGCCTCGGCGGCGAAAACTCCCGCAGTTTCAGCGCGCCTGGCAATGTCGCGCGCCTGCTCCGCGTTGAGCGCGAGGGGCTTCTCGATCAGCACATGCTTGCCGGCGCCGATGGCCAGGACCGCCGCCGCGTGGTGGGCGGTGTGGGGCGTACACACGTAGACGATATCGATGCCCGGATCGGCCACCAGTTCCTCATAGCTGCCGAAGGCTGCGGGGATGCCGAAGGACTCGGCGAACGCCTTGGAACGATCGAATGAACGGGACCCGACGGCGGCGATCACCTGGCCGGTGTGGGCTTGGACGGATTCAGTGAAGCGCTGCGCGATCCAGCCGGGCCCCAGGATTCCCCAGCGCAGCACGGGGGCATCGCGTGAATCAGGGATGCTGGACATCGGCAGTGTCAGGCTGCTCACGAGTAGTTGACCTTGGTGAAGGCACCATCGCTGTGCATCGATTGGATCATCGCGTGTGCCACCAGCGAGGCGTGCAGACCGTCCATCGCAGCGGCGAGCGGTGGCTGGTCGCCATGGCGGAGTGCCGTGACCCAGGCCTGCAGCTGCAGCCTGTAGGCATCCGCAAAGCGGGGGCGCCAGTCCGCGGGCACGGCGGTGCGCCGGGTTCCGTCCTCTTCCATGCCTAAGAGGGCAGGGTCCCTTAGCCCGGTGACCCCGCGTTCGGAAACAACTTCGCAGCGGGTCGTGTAGCCGTACTGTGCGTTCAGGAACAGTTCCAGCGTGGCCAAGGTACCGTCGGCGGTGCGGAGCAGCATAAACGCGGGGTCCTGCAGTCCGCCTCCAGCGTGGCGCGTGGTCCTCCCTGCCTGCCAGGAGACTTCTGTAATGGGCGAGCCGAGCAACCACGGAATGATGTCCAGTTCGTGGATGGCAGAGTTGGTGACGGCGGATTCCGCGGTTGACCCCGGGCCTGCGGTGGCATTACGGCTGGTGCAATGGATCATCAGCGGCTCGCCCTGGATGCGGTCCTGGACTGCACCCCGGAGGGCGGCATAGCCAGGGTCAAAGCGCCGCATGAAGCCCAGCGACAGCAGCGATGCCCCGGTTGCCGCGACGATGTCGGCGTCGGCTGCCACCACCTCACGGCTTTCAAGCAGGGTAGGTGCCAGCGGCTTTTCGCACAGCACCGGCGTCATGGCTTCGAAGCACTCCAGCACCAGGCCGGCGTGGGTGGAGTCGTGCGAGGCAACAACGACGGCGTCAACCTCGCTGGAGTTGATCAGTTCGGAAGGGTCCGTGGTGGTGCGGGCCGATGGTGGCGCTGCCGCAGCGGCGCGGCCGCCGTCGAGGTCTGCCACGAAGGTGACTTCAGCCCCGCTGATAGTGGTGGAGAGGTTTTTGATATGGTCTGCGCCCATAACACCGGCGCCGATAACGCCAACCCGGATCGGCATGCTGTCTTCCCGTCTGCTGTTCGTTTGTTTCGCCGCGGCAGGCGGCCGGGCCGGCCCGTCTTTCGGGCGGGTCAGTCCCGGTCCTGCTGCACCGCCCTGCTACACGTGCCGCGGGCTGCTGTTCCCTGGCGTTTCTGCGCTGTAGGCAACATCGGCCACCTCGGCCTGAACCTCCTTGATCACATCGCTGTGTCCGCCGAGCTGCTCCAGTTCATGGGCCAGTTCTGCCAGCTCGGCACCGCCGGCCATCTGGGCCGTGAGCTCGTCCAGGGAAATGTCCTTTTTGTCGTAGTAGCCGATGGACTTGCCGCGCTTGAGCAGGAGGAACCGGTCCCCGACAGGGAACGCGTGGTGCGGGTTGTGGGTGATGAAGATGACCCCGAGTCCGCGGTCCCTGGCCTGCAGGATGTAACGCAACACCACACCTGACTGCTTGACGCCGAGGGCCGCCGTCGGCTCGTCCAGAATGAGGACCTTGGCGCCGAAGTACACGGCCCTTGCGATGGCGACGCATTGGCGTTCGCCGCCCGAGAGCTGGCCGATGGGCTGTTCCACGTCCCGAAGGTCGATCCCCATTTCGGCGAGTTCTTTTTTGGTGATGTCCTTCATCTTCTGGACATCCATGCTCTTGAAGGGACCGAAGCCGCTGGTGAGCTCAGAACCGAGGAAGAAGTTCCGCCAGATGGGCATCAACGGGACCACGGCCAGGTCCTGGTAAACGGTGGCGATTCCGGCGTCGAGTGCATCGCGGGGGGAATTGAATTTCCGTTCCTCGCCCATGATGTTCAGCGTGCCTTCGTCGTGCTGGTGGAGGCCCGCGATGATCTTGATCAGGGTGGACTTGCCTGCCCCGTTGTCGCCAAGGACGCAGGTGACGCGTCCGTTGTCCACTGCCATGGTGACATCCCGCAGCGCCACGATGTTTCCGTAGTGCTTGCCCACCCCTTCGAGGGAGAGCAGGTGCACAGGTGTGTGGGTCAGCGGGTCCTTTTCATTCTTGAGCAGGGTTTGTTGGTCGATCGCTTCGCTGTTCATTTCCGGCCCTTACTTCAGTTCCGCACGGCGCTTGACGATGAGGTTGACGATGGTGGCCAGCAGCAGCATGAGGCCAAGGAAGAACTTGAACCAGTCCGGGTTCCACTGTGCGTACACAATGCCCTTGTTGGCCATACCGAAAATGAAGGCGCCAATTGCTCCGCCAACGGCCGATCCGTAGCCGCCGGTCAGGAGGCATCCTCCGATGACGGCGGCGATGATGTAGAGGAATTCATTGCCCACTCCTTCGCCGGACTGGACCGCGTCGAAAGCGAACAGGTTGTGCATGCCCAGCACCCAGCCGCAGAAGCCGACGGCCATAAAGAGTCCGATCTTGGTTGCCTTGACGGGAACGCCCACAGCGCGGGCCGCATTGGCGTCGCCGCCCACGGCGAAGATCCAGTTGCCCACCTTGGTCCGCAGCAGGACCCACGAGGCCACCGCCACCAGGGCGATCCAGATGAAGACGGTGTTGTTTACCGCCACACCGCCGATGGTGACGGAGGAGGAAAAGACCGCCTGGGCCGACTTGTACCCGTCCATGTTCGAAATTGACGGCGAAGAGACACCGCCGCCGATCATGCGGGTCAGGCCCAGGTTCAGGCCTGTCAGCATCAGGAAGGTCGCCAGCGTGACGATGAAGCTGGGCAACTTGGTCTTCATCAGGATCCAGCCGTTGATGAATCCGATGCCGAGCGATACGAGCAGGGCAAGCACCACGCCTACCCACACGTTCATGCTGAAGTACCAGCTGAACATGGAGGCAGTCAGTGCCGAACTGATGACGGCAACACCGGTGGAGAGATCGAACTCGCCGCCGATCATCAGCAGCGACACCCCTACGGCCATGATTCCGATGGTCGAGCTGCCGTACAGGACGGTGGCGAAGGAGGCCGGCTGGATAAACGTCTGGGATACGGAGGCGAAGAAGATAAAGAGGACAATGGCGCCCACCAGGGCACCTACCTCGGGCCTGCCGAGAAGTTTCTGGAAGGGGTTCTGCCGGGCGATTCGTTCGTCCACCGGCTTGAGTTGTACCGCTACTTGAGTCATGTGGGTTTCTCCTGCTTGGTGCAGGTTCCGGGGCCGGGGCCCCGGAACCTGCGGCGGCGTCCTTAGCGGACGCCTTCCTGGGCGAACTTGAGGACATCGGGAGCGGCAGTCTTGTCGACGATCGAGGGGCCGGTCAGCACGGGCTGCCCGCCACCGACGTGGATGCCTGCGCGCTTGGCCTGCCAGAGGGCATCGATTGCGCCATAGCCCTGCAGCCACGGCTGCTGGTCCACGGTGAAGGCCACCTTGCCGTCGATAATTGCCTGGGCCAGTTCACCATTCATGTCGAATGAGGCCACTTTGACCTTGTCCTGCAGGTTCAGTGACTGCACCGCTTTGTTGATGGTCAGGGTGAACGGTGCCCCCAGCCCGATGATGGCGTCAGCTTCGGACGTAGCCTGCAGCTTGGCGGTGACGGTCGAGGAAACCTGCGTCATGTCCGTGCCCTGCACGAAGAGGTTCTCCGTGGCGGGAATCTTGGACTTGACGCCTGCACAGCGGGAGTCAAGGGCAACGTTTCCCTGCTCCATAATGACGCAGATGGGCCGTTTTACGCCCATGGACGTCAGCTTCTCGCCTACGGCCGCACCCGCAAGGTTCTCGTCTGAACCGAAGTGGGTGAACGCACCCAGGCCCTGCCAGACGTCGGCGCCGGAGTTGAGGCTCACCACGGGGATTCCCGCTTCCGTCGCCTTCTTCAGCACGTCCTTGAGGGCATCCGGCTTGGCCAGGGTCACCGCAATCCCGTCAACCTTCTGGTCAATGGCTTGCTGGATCAGCTGCGACTGGCGTCCGCCTTCCGGGTCGGAGGTGTAGAGCAGCTCCACATTGTCTTTTGCTGCTGCTTCCTCGGCACCCTTGCGCAGGATGTCCCAGAAGGTGTCGCCCGGAGCCGCGTGGGTGACAAGCGCAATCTTCATCCGCGCAGTGGTTGCAACCTGCCCCCGCCGGAAGTACCGCCCTGCTCGGTCTTGCCGCCTGTGCTGGAGCAGGCGCTCAAGGCCATCATGGGGACAACGGCTGCTACGAGCGCCGCCTTCCGCCAGGAAAACTTCTTCACGATAAATCTCCTTTGATTTTCGGGCTGTTCCGCGCGTTTCGTTACGCACTGCCGAATGCCTTCTCCTAGATCATGGTGACCTCACTCACAAAAGTCAATACTTTGTCCTGTCATTAGCATGTTCTTACGTACGCAAGTTTCAGTCCTGCGCCTCGCGGCCCGCAGATCGTGGGAACGAGGTGCTTCGGCTATGCCCCGGACACAGGAAATGCCCCGTTGAGACAATCTCAACGGGGCATTAGCCCTCAATTAGTGCTGGCGGGAAGTGGGGCAAACGGGCTGGCCCACGGGCAGGCTATGCTTTCCCGGCCGCCGCGTTCTTAAAGTAGTGCTCCAGGTCTTCGAGGCTCTTGTCCTTGGTTTCCGGCACGTATTTCGCGGCAAACGCGATGGCGCCCACCCCCAGCACTGCAAACACGAAGAACGTATTGGAGATGCCGATGGCGGCCAGGAGCTGCGGGAAGCCGAACCCAATCAGGAAGTTGACGATCCAAAGCAGGAAGGCGGAGGCACCCATGCCCAGGCCACGGATCTTCAAGGGAAAGATCTCGGAGAGCATCAGCCAGGTGACCGGCGAAATGGCACCCTGCTGGAACGCCAGGAACGTGACGGTCAGCGACAGGATAACGAAACCGCGGACGGAACCTTCCGGCAGGATCAGCGAGAAGAGCCCAATCAGCAGCAGGGCCGACGTCGTGCCCACCTGTCCGGTGATCAGCATCCTGCGGCGCCCCACCTTGCCCAGCAGCCAGATGCCCACAAACGTGGCGAGCACCGAGATCACTCCGTTGGCAATGTTGGCGGTCAGGGCCGCCTCCCGGCCAAAGCCGGACTGGGACAGGATCTGGGTGCCGTAGTACATGATGGAGTTCACGCCGGTGATCTGTTGGATCACTGCCAGGCCCAGGCCCACCACGAAAATCCTTCGGAGCCACGGGATCCCCAGGTCCTTCCAGGAACCCATCTTGGACTTGTAGTCCTCCACGGCCATGGCCTTGACTTCTTCGAATTCCGCCCGGGCATCAGTCTGGGAACGGATGCGTTGCAGGACGCTGAGCGTTTCGCCGAAACTGCCCATCGAGGCGAGCCAGCGGGGGCTCTCGGGCATAAAGTTCATCCCGATCCACAGCGCGATGGCGGGGAGGGTGGCGATCACCAGCATCCAGCGCCAGATGCCGCCGGCTTCGCCAAAGGTGTTGCCAAGGTAGGCGTTGAAGATGAAGGCCAGCAGCTGCCCGGTGACGATCATCAGTTCGTTTTGCGTGACGATCCGTCCGCGCCGCGCGCTGGGCGAGACCTCGGCCAGGTACACGGGGACGGTCACGGACGCGCCGCCCACCGCCAGGCCCAGCACGAAGCGGGCCGCGATCATCACTTCGGTGCTTGGCGCGAAAGTACATGCCAGGGTGCCGACGAGGAAGATGACCGCCAGGACCATGATCATCTTCCGGCGCCCGTTCCGGTCCGCCAGGCGTCCCCCGAACAAGGCGCCGAAAGCGGCGCCGAACAGCAGGGAAGAAGTGACCAGGCCTTCGGTCAGCGGCGTGAGACCCAGGTCTTCCTGCATGTACGGCAGCGCACCGTTGATCACGCCGGTGTCGTAACCGAAGAGCAGCCCGCCGAAGGTGGAGACGATGGTTACAGTGCGCAGTGCCCGTTTGTGGTTCGCGGGCTGCCCCGTCTGGAGGGAGGCCGGAGCAGGGCCACTCATAGGCTGACCTTCTGCACGTACTGCTTCATGGCGTCCAGCTGGTACCGCGAAACGTCCTCGGCATTTTCATCCTCGGCGAAGACGCTGGACACCATCACAGTGTTGTCCCGGTCCAGGAAGCCGATCTCCTTCAGTCCGCCGAAGAACTCGTCCCAGTTCACGTCGCCGTCGCCGATTTTCAGGTGCTGGTGGACGCGGACGGGGTTGCCCGGCGGGTTGGTGATGTAGCGCAATCCGTGCGAGGCGTGGTGGTTCATGGTGTCCGCCACGTGGACCAGGCGCAGCTTGTCCCCCGCTGCCCGCATGATGTCCAACGGGGAGTTCTTCATGTGGAAGCTGTGCGATGCCACGTAGACCATGCCCACGTTCTTCGAGTTGAGCCCGCGGATCACGCGGATGGCGGCGAGGCCTTCCTCGACAAAGTCGTCAGGGTGGGGGTCTATAAGGAGGTCGATGCCCTCGCGTTCGATAATGGGCAGCAGTTCCTCCATGGAACGGTAGAAGGCGCGCTCGGACTCCTCCGCCTTCTCGGGCCGGCCGCTGAACTCGGTGTTCATGGTGCTGACGCCCAGGTCCACCGTGATCTGGATGGCACGCTTCCAGTAACGGACTGCGGCCTCGCGGGCGTCCTCATCCGGCCCGGACCAGCGGAGCACCGGCAGGACGGATGCGATTTCGATCCCCGCATCCCGGCAGGCCTTGTTCAGTTGGCCCACCAGTTCGTCGTCCGCTTTGGGGTGGTTGTAGAAGGGGATGAGGTCCGCGTGCGGGGTCATCTGCATGTACTTGTATCCGAGGTCCGCAACCACCTTGGGGAACTCGAGCAGGCTGTGCGAGTGGTGGAACGGTGTGGGGTCAAGCGCGATTTTCACGTAAAACACTCCATTGTGGATCAGTCACGGGTGCGAGTTCTTGTCCAGATATGCAGGGCTAAAGGGCCTGAAAGTCTGCATATCTGGACAAAAACTCCTAGGGGCTATTTGTAGAGGTCGGGCTTTGCAGCGAGCTTGACCGCCACCTTTTCGCCGTTCTTCTGGGCTTCGACGCCGGCTTCGCAGCAGGCTGCCGTGGCGTATCCGTCCCAGGCGGAGGGGCCGCCGATTTCGCCCTTCAGTGCCGCGTCCACCCAGGACTGGATCTCGACGTCGTAGGCGGCGCCGAAGCGCTCCTCGAAACCGGGAGTGACGTTGCCGCCCCAGCGGCCGGCGCTGCGGGTGTAGGGTCCCTTGTCGCCGCCGATGCTGATAATGCCCTCTTCGAAGGAGGCCTGGGTGGCCACCTCGTAGCCGAATTTGGCGTTGACGTAGATTTCCACGTCGGCCAGGACACCGGACTCGGTCTCGAGCAGGACGTGCTGGGGGTCGTGCTGGCCGGAGGGCGCGTTCTTCGTGGCCTTGCCCAACCGGACCTGCACGGAAGTGATTTCCTCGCCGGTGAAGAAGCGGATGGCGTCGAACTCGTGGACCACGGAGTCGTTGATGAGCATCTCGTTCGTGAAGCCCTCGGGCGTGCTCGGGTTGCGGTGCTGGTGGTGCAGCATCAGCAGTTCGCCCAGTTCGTGGTCACGGATGATCTTGCCCAGCGACGCGTATTCGGCGTCGAAGCGGCGCATGAACCCGACCTGGATGCGCTTGTGGCCCAGCTGCACCTCGGCTTGGACGATCTTCCAGGAGGATTCGGCGTCGGGGGTGAGGGGCTTTTCGCAAAGGATCGGGATGTCTTTGGCGATCGCCTTGAGCAGGATGTCCTCGTGCAGGAAGCCGGGCGTGGCGATCAGGACCGCGTTGACGTCGCCGTTGTTCAGGGCCTCGTCAGCATCGGCCAGGGCCTCGGCGCCGGGGATGCCTTCGATGGCAGCTTCCGCGCGGGCCAGGTCAACGTCTACGACGGCGGCAACTTCAGCTCCGTGAATGCGCTTGTGGAGGCGCTGGATGTGGTCGGCACCCATGCGGCCTGCGCCGATGACGGCGACGCGGAGGGTTTCAGTCATTGTTTTCGTCCTTTTGGTGTCTGTGGCGGGGTCAGCTGACGGCGGTGCGGGAACCGCAGGACAGCAAGTAGTTGCGCGTGCGCTTGGCGATGGGCATGGGCACGTCGAAGGCGACGGGATACATGTCCTGCTCCACAATGCCGAAGATGGGGCGATTCAGGGCTTCCACGGCCTCGATAACCGCGCGAAGGTCCGGCAGCCCGTTCGGCGGTTCGGTCATCACGCCGGCCAGGTTGGCGGCAGCCCAGGTCATGTTTTCCTCGTTGACCTTTTTCAGAATCTCCGGGTTGATCTGCTTCAGGTGCAGGTAGCCGATCCGGTCCGGGTAGTTCTTGATCAGTTCCAGGCTTGAGGCGCCGCAGTATTCAGCGTGGCCGGTGTCCAGGCACAGGTTCAGGTATTGCGGGTCCGTTGCGCCGAGCAGCGTTTCAATGTCCTCCTGGGCGCCCACATGGGAGTCGGCGTGGGAGTGGAACTGCTGTTTCAGGCCGAAGTCCTCCAGCAGGGTTTTGCCCAGCCGGTTGTGTCCGGTGAACAGGTCGCTCCAGGCCTTGTCGCTGAGCGTGCCGCTTTCCACGGCTTCGCCGGTAACGTCGTCGCGCCACATGGCGGGAATGACCACGATGTGCTCGCCGCCCATCGCGGCCGTCAGTTCGGCAACCTTGCGGGCTGGCTCCCAGGCCGTTTCCCACTGGTCCAGGCCGCGGTGGAAGGCGGTGAACACGGTCCCGGCCGAGATCTGCAGATCGCGGGCCTTGAGCTCATCCGCCAGGCGGGTGGGATCCGTTGGGAGGTAACCGTATGGGCCCAGTTCAATCCACTTGTAGCCGGACTCGGCCACTTCGTCCAGGAAGCGTTCCCAGGGGGTCTGCTTGGGGTCATCCGGGAACCAGACGCCCCAGGAGTCCGGGGCAGTGCCGATGATCAGCTTGTTCTCAGTCATTGTCACTCCTTGTGGGTTTCGACAGGCTCTACCAGCGGTGGTTGAGCCTGTCGAAACGGGTAACGGGCTAGTTGGAGGGGAAGTTGTACGAGGCGCCGGAGGCGTGGTGGGTTTCGGGCCAGCGGGACGTGATGACCTTGCCGCGGGTGTAGAAGGATACGCCTTCGGGACCGTAGATGTGCTTGTCGCCGAAGAGGGACGCCTTCCAGCCGCCGAAGGAGTGGTAGGCCACCGGGACGGGCAGGGGCACGTTGATGCCGATCATGCCTACAGTGACGGAGCGCTGGAACTTCCGGGCGGCCGCGCCGGAGGACGTGAAGATGGCGGTGCCGTTGCCATAGGGGTTGGCGTTGATGAGCTTAATGCCGTCTTCGAGGGTGTCGACGCGGACCACCACGAGGACCGGCCCGAAGATTTCCTCGGTGTAGGCGGTCATTTCGGTCTTGACGTGGTCGATGACGGTGGGGCCCACCCAGAAGCCGTCTTCGTGGCCGGGAACCACCAGGTCGCGGCCGTCAACCACCATTGCTGCGCCGGCCTGTTCGGCTTCGGTGACGATCCTGACGATGCGTTCCTTGGAGGCGGGGGTGATGACCGGGCCCATTTCGGCGTCGGGGGCGGTGCCGTTGTTGACCTTCACCGCGAGGGCCCGTTCTTCGACCTTCTTGACAATGAGGTCGGCGGCGTCCCCGACGGCGACGGCGACTGAGATGGCCATGCAGCGTTCGCCGGCGGAGCCGAAAGCGGCGGCGGCCAGGTGGTCGGCTGCGTTGTCCAGGTCGGCGTCGGGCATCACGATGGCGTGGTTCTTTGCCCCGCCCAGGGCCTGGACGCGCTTGCCGTGCCTAGTGGCAGTTTCGTGGACGTACTGGGCGATCGGAGTGGAACCGACGAAGGAGATGCCATCCACATCCGGGTGGGTCAGCAGGCCATCGACGGTTTCCTTGTCGCCGTGCAGGACCTGGAACACGCCGTCGGGCAGGCCGGCCTGCTTCCAGAGCCTGGCCAGCAGCAGTGAGGCGGACGGGTCGCGTTCGGAGGGCTTGAGGATGAAGGCGTTGCCGGTGGCGATGGCCATCGGAGCCATCCACAGCGGCACCATCACGGGGAAGTTGAACGGCGTGATACCGGCGACCACGCCGAGGGGTTCGCGGAAGTTGAACACGTCGATGCCGGTGGAGACCTGGTCGGAGTAGTCACCCTTGAGCAGGGTAGGGATGCCGCAGGCATATTCGATGACTTCCAGGCCGCGGCCGATCTCGCCCTTGGCGTCGGAGATGACCTTGCCGTGCTCGGCGGTGACCAGCTGCGCCAGCTCCTCGACGTGGGCGGCGACGAGTTCCCGGAACTTGAACAGGACCGCGGTGCGCTTCGCCAGGGAGATGTCCCCCCAGGAGTCGGCGGCCTTGCGGGCGGCCGCGACAGTGGCCTCCAGGTCGGCACGGTTTGCCAGGCGCAGGGTGGCGGACACAGCACCGGTGGCCGGGTTGTAGA
This sequence comes from Pseudarthrobacter sp. B4EP4b, assembly GCF_006680095.1. Lineage (NCBI taxonomy): Bacteria > Bacillati > Actinomycetota > Actinomycetes > Micrococcales > Micrococcaceae > Pseudarthrobacter > Pseudarthrobacter sp. B4EP4b. The sequence continues at coordinate 26,241 of NZ_VHIJ01000030.1, forward strand.
CCGGGGTGGTGCGGTCACCCTCGCCTGCGGTTTCGGCGCCGTTGATGAAGTGGTTGATGACGGTGGTCTCAGTGGTCGTGGCAGTCATGAAGGACTCTTCCTTGAGTGGGTCAGGAGGGGGTGTCAGCCAAGCAGTTTGCGCTGGCGGTTCTTGTGGTCGGTGTACGTCTGGAAAGCCTGTCGGGTGGATTCCAGTTCGGAGACCTGGGAGACGGGGACGTCCCACCAGGACTCGGAGGACGGTGCGTCCAGGAGCGGATCGGACTCGACGTGGATCAGGATGGGGCCGCCGCGTTCGGGGGCGGCTTTAGCATCGCGGATGGCCTGCTCGAGTTCGGCGATGACCTTCTCGCCCGGTTCGATCCGGATCACCTTTACACCCAGCGACTCGGCGTTCAGGGCAAGGTCAACGGGGAGGGTCTCGCCGTCGTCGAAGCTGTGCTGTTCCTCGTTCAGGGCCCGGTACTGGGTGCCGAACCGCTGCGAGCCGAGCATCTCGGAGAGCGAACCAATGGAGGCGTAGCCGTGATTCTGGATCAGGACCACAATCAGCTTGATGCGTTCGGCGACGGCGGTGACCAGTTCGGTGTGCATCATCAGGTAGGAGCCGTCCCCTACCATCACGACGACGTCCCGCACCTCCGCGCCCGGCGTGCCTGCCGCCGTCGTACTTGTCGCTTCGGCGAGGGCTGCGCGCTTGACGCCCAGGCCGCCGGGGATTTCGTAACCCATGCAGGAGTAGGCATATTCGACGTGGTAGCCGAACGGATCCCGGACCCGCCACATCTTGTGCAGGTCACCGGGCAGGGATCCGGCCGCGCAGATCACCACGTCGCGGGCGTCCATGGCCCGGTTGGTGGCGCCGATGATCTCGTTCTGTGCCGGCAGGGGCGTGTAGCGGGTATCGAAAGCGGCATCCACGGTGGCGTCCCAGCGCTCCTTCTCGGAAGCGATTTTCTGCTCCAGGTCGGCACCCACACGGTAGCCGCCCAGCGCTGCGTTGAGCTTCACCAGTGCCTTGCGGGCGTCGGCCACGATCGGGAGCGTGGTGCCGTGCTTGTACGCATCTATCGCAGCCACGTTGATATTGATGAACTGCACGTCCGGGTTCTGGAACGCGGTCCGCGACGCGGTGGTGAAGTCCTCGTACCGGGTGCCGATGCCGATGATCAGGTCCGCCTCGGCTGCGATGGCGTTAGCCGCCGTCGTGCCGGTGGAGCCGATGGCTCCGAGGGAGAACTTGTGGTCCCAGGGCAGGACGCCGACGCCGGCCTGGGTGTTCCCCACCGGGATGCCGGTCAGTTCCACAAACTTCGCCAGTTCGTCGTTGGCGTAGGCGTACAGGACGCCGCCGCCAGCAATGATCAGCGGCCGCTTCGCGGCACGGATGGCAGCGGCGGCGCGGGCTATGTCGTCGTCGTCCGCGTCCGGGCGGCGGATCCGCCACTCCCGTTCGGCCAGGAATTCCTCGGGAACGTCGAACGCCTCGGCCTGGACGTCCTGCGGCAGCGAGATGGTGACGGCACCGGTCTCGGCCGGGTCCGTCAGGACGCGCAGGCCGTGGTGGAATGCCGAGAACAGCTGCTCGGGCCGGTTCACCCGGTCGAAGAATTTGGACAGCGGCCGGAACGCGTCGTTGACGGTGATGTCATAGGCGTAGGGCTGTTCCAGTTGCTGGAGCACCGGGTCCGCAGCGCGGGTGGCGAAAGTGTCACTCGGCAGCAGCAGCACCGGAAGCCGGTTGGTGGTGGCCAGCGCGGCACCGGTCAGCAGGTTCGATGAGCCCGGGCCGATCGAGGTGCTGACCGCGTAGGTCTGCCGGCGGCGGGTGTGCCGGGCGTATCCCACGGCCTGGTGGACCTGGGCCTGCTCGTTCCGGCCCTGGTAGTACGGCATGATGGCCGGATCCATCTGCTGGTACTGCTTCAACGCCTGGCCAACGCCTGCAACGTTGCCGTGTCCAAAAATACCGAACGTGCCCGGAATGAGCCGCTCGCGGTAATCAACACCACCGATGGAATCGACCGTGTACTGCTTGGAAAGGTACTCGACGACGGCCTGTGCCACCGTCATTCTGCGCGTTCCTGTTGCTGTGCCCATTGCTAGTTCTCCGGGATTTCGGTGGTGTGGTGCAGGAGCGAGGCGGCGCTGGCAACGGCGCCTGCGACATCCCCGTCGGCAGGGTAGAGCAGGGTGCGGCCCACGGTGAGGCCCTGGACGCCGGGCAGCGCCAGTGCGGACTGCCAGGTGGCGAAGATTTCGTCCTGGCTGCCGTCCGGGTCCCCGCCCAGCAGAACGGTGGGCATGGTGGTAGCAGCCATGACGCGTTCCATGTCGGCCACCACAGGAAGCTTCATCCAGGTGTAGGCACTGGTGGAGCCCAGGCCCTCGGCGATGGCGATGGACTTGATCACCGCGTTGGTGGACAGGTCGTTGCGGACCTTTCCGTTCTCGCGGACAGACAGGAATGGTTCCACCATCGCGATCAGCTTCCGCTCGGCGAGGGAATCAATGGCCTTCGCGGTCGCCTCCAGGGTGGCGACGGTGTCCGGATCACCCAGGCAGATGCGGGTGAGCATTTTGCCGCCATCTGCCCTGAGGGCTTCCAGTGCCGCGGCCGTGTGGCCGGTGAACCGGTCGTCGAGCTCGTTCACCAGCCCGGACAGGCCGCCGCGGTTCATCGAACCAAACACGAGTTTGCCGTCAAGTGCGCCCAGCAGCAGAAGGTCGTCCATGATATCCGGGGACGCCAGGACTCCGTCGACGGCGGGGTTGGCGAGCGCGATCTGCAACCGGTCCAGCAACTGCCGCCGGTCGGCCATTGCCACCGGGTCGCTGCCGACGGCGAGGGCACCGCGGGCGGGGTGGTCGGCGGCGACGATGAAGTTTTGCCGGCCCGCCTTGAGGCCGGGGTGGCGGCGGCGGGACTTCGCGGCGCGGGCGACGGCTTCCGGGTCTTCGAGCCGGATGGTACTCAGGTGCTCGTAGCGGCGCGGATCGTCGTTGAGCGCCTGATTGGCGGCGATCGGGGTGAGAGTCACAGTGCTGCTCCTTCGGCGGCGAACTGGGCATTTGCCTCGGAACCAGCAGCACCTGCGCCGTGAACCGGCCGGCCGCGTTCGGCCAGCAGCGAGGTGACCTCATCCGGCGTCGGCATCGCGTCGGCGCACGAGAGTCGGGAGGCGACGATGGCACCCGCGGCGTTGGCGTAGTCCAGGACCTGGGCCAGCGGCCAACCGGAGAGCAGCCCATGGCAGAAGGCGCCGCCGAAGGAGTCACCGGCACCGAGGCCGTTGAGGGTCTCCACGGGGACAGGGGCGGAAACCACACGCTCGGAACGGGTCTTCGCCATCACGCCTTCAGGGCCGAGCTTGACGACGGCGATCTCCACGCCGGCTGCAAGGAGCCTGTCTGCCTGCTCATCAGGGGTGCCTTCACCTACGGCCACGGCGCATTCCTTGTCATTGCCGATAGCAACGGTGACATGCGGCAGGATCCTGGCGACCTCGGCACGGGCCTCCCCTTCCGAAGCCCAGAACATGGGCCGGTAGTCGAGGTCCAGGATGGTGAACTGCCCCTCGGCTAGGCCGGTGCGGGGGCGGGCCTCGTGCGCGGCGATGTGGGCGCTGCGGCTGGGCTCCTGGCACAGCCCGGTCACGGTGGACCAGAAGATGCCGGATTCGCGGATGGCGTCCAAGTCCAGTTCCCCGGTCTTGATCTGCAGGTCCGGTGCAGTGGGGAAACGGCCGTAGAAGTACAGCGGGAACTCGTCCGTCGCCGGCTTGATCGCGCAGAAGGTCACCGCTGTGGGCCAGTCCTTGACCGGTGTGACATAGGTGTCATCGACGTTGAACTTGCGCAGCTCACGGTGCAGGTATTCACCGAACGGGTCATCGCCGGTACGGGTAATGACGCCGGCGCGGCGCCCGTGGCGGGCGGCGGCAACGGCAACATTCGACGGCGAACCGCCCAGGTACTTGCCGAAGGAATTGACATCCTCCAGGCCAACCCCGATGTCGTTCGGGTAGATATCAACGCTGATGCGCCCGATCGTAAGAAGCTCGTGGGTCACGGTGATCGTGGACCTTTCTGGTGTGGAACTCGGATCCTTTGAAGCGGCAGGAGTTCCTGGACTGGCAGGCCGTGGTGTGGGCCACAGGCACTACTTTGCCCTAGATCGCATGTCCTGTCAAAGGTTTGTACTGACATACTTACAACATTGCTTTCCCCTCCCAGCATGGCCACAGGAAGGGGGTGCAGGAGCTACTTTTTGGGGACGGACAGCTCGCCCGTGACGTACTGCGCACGGCCGAATCCGAACGACCAGTCGCCGGCGCTGTTTTCTACGTAACCGATGAACACATCCTCACCGGCCACCCCCACCCCGGCGAGCTTGTCGGCAACAGCGGCAAAGAGGCGCTGCTTCGCCTCCTGTGAACGCCCGCCCTGGGTAAAGATCTGGATCATCACTACTCCCCCGGTCCGCTCGAAGCCCAGCCCAGCGTCCTGGGCGAAAATTTGCCCCTGCGGGTGCTCGGTAAGGATGTGGAAGTAGTCACGTTCCGGAATGCCGTACTCAGCAAGGATCGCATCGTGGATCCCGCGGCTAAGCCGCTGCAGGTCTTCGGCGGAACGGCCGTCATTGACATCAATACGGACGAGGGGCATAAGTCTTCTCCTTCAAGAGTTTGTACTGACATACTAACAAAGTTCACCAGTTCGAGACAAGGCCTACGGGTCTTGAAGCGTAGACCTGCCAGGAGTACTGTTAGACAACCGAAAGGTTGATAAACAAGAAGGTTGACTAAGAGAGGCCCGTCATGATCTCCGAAAGCGCGGCACTGGACTCGGCCTTTATGGCCCTGGCCGACCCCGTACGGCGGAGCATCATCGCCCGGCTCAGCCGGGGCCCGGCCACTGTTAATGAATTGGCAGAACCGTTCGCGATCTCCAAACAGGCGGTCTCGAAACATATCCAGGTGCTCGAGCAGGCCGAACTGGTGACCCGGACCAGGGATGCGCAGCGCCGGCCCGTCCACCTGAACCCGGCACGGCTTGAGGCCCTCACCGCCTGGATCGACCAGTACAGGCTGGTCCGCGAAGGGCAGTTCCGCAACCTCGACGCCGTACTTAGATCAAAAGCTGCGGCCCGCAGCGACAAACCCAAGGAGTCATCATGAGCAATTCCCTGAAACTCAGCGTTCCTGAGGGCGTCCCCTTCATCGATCACGAGCGCGAGTTTGATTTCCCGGTCGCGGACGTGTTCCGGGCCCACAAGGAACCGGACCTGATCGTCCAGTGGCTGGGCCCCCGGGGCTACAAAATGGACATCGACCACTACGATTTCCGCACCGGCGGCAGCTACAGCTACCTGCACACCGGGCCCGAGGGCGTGCCCTACGAGTTCAAGGGCATCTTCCACACCGTCCGCGAGAACGAGTTCGCCATCCAGACCTTCGAGTTCGGCGGTTACCCGGACGTGGTCAGCCTGGAATTCATGACGTTCGAGGACCTCGGCAACGGCCGGACCCGGCTGCGCGGCCACTCCGTCTACCCCAGCCAGGAGGCACGCGACGGCATGGCGCAGTCCGGCATGGAGGGCGGCATGAGCGAAGGCTACGAGCGCCTGGAGGAGCTGCTCAGCGGCGCCAAGGTGTAAACAAAAAGTACGACGACGGCAGGTCGCCTTTCCTGGAAAGGTGACCTGCCGTCGTCGTACTTAAACAGCAACGCGGGGTCACTTCGCGCCCATCCCACTGTGTGGATCGGGCGTTAAGTGACCCCGCGTTGTTCTAAACGGAACTTCTAGAGGGCTGCGTAGACTTCGCGCAGCAGCTTGGCGGTCTCGGACGGCGTCTTGCCAACCTTCACGCCTGCAGCCTCGAGGGCTTCCTTCTTGGCCTGTGCGGTACCGGCGGAACCGGAGACGATGGCGCCGGCGTGGCCCATGGTCTTGCCTTCGGGAGCGGTGAAGCCTGCCACGTAGCCGACGACCGGCTTGGTGACGTTGGCCTTGATGAAGTCGGCTGCGCGCTCTTCGGCGTCGCCGCCGATTTCGCCGATCATCACGATCGCCTTGGTCTCGGGGTCAGCCTCGAACGCGGCGAGGGCGTCGATGTGGGTGGTGCCGATGACGGGGTCGCCGCCGATGCCGATGGCGGTGGAGAAGCCCAGATCGCGCAGTTCGTACATCATCTGGTAGGTCAGGGTGCCTGACTTGGAAACCAGGCCGATGGGGCCCTTGCCCGTGATGTTGGCCGGGGTGATGCCCACCAGGGCTTCGCCCGGGGTGATGATGCCGGGGCAGTTCGGGCCGATGATGCGGGTGACCTGGTTGCCGTCGGCGTCCAGCTTGGACTGGGCCAGGGCCCAGAATTCGGCGGAGTCCTGGACCGGCACGCCTTCGGTGATGACCACAACGAGGCCGATGCCGGCTTCGATGGCTTCCACAACAGCGTTCTTGGTGAATGCCGGGGGTACGAAGACGATGGATACGTCAGCGCCGGTTTCGGCGATGGCTTCCTTGACGGTGCCGTAGACGTTGATTTCGTTGTCGCCGTGCAGGACGGTGGTGCCGGCCTTGCGGGCGTTGACGCCGCCCACGATGTTAGTGCCGGCCTTCAGCATCAGGGCGGTGTGCTTGGTGCCTTCGCCGCCGGTGATGCCCTGGACGATGACCTTGGAGTCCTTGTTCAGATAGATAGACATTGTCGCGTCCCTTTACTTCGCTGCGTTGGCGAGCTCGGCGGCCTTGTCGGCGCCCTCGTCCATGGTGGCGGCCAGGGTAACCAGCGGGTGGTTGGCCTCGTTCAGGATGCGGCGGCCTTCTTCGACGTTGTTGCCGTCGAGGCGGACCACCAGCGGCTTGTTGGCGGTGTGGCCGAGTTCGGCCAGTGCGCCGACGATGCCCTTGGCGACAGCGTCGCAGGCGGTGATGCCACCGAAGACGTTGACGAAGACGGACTTGACCTGCTCGTCGCCGAGGATGACGTCCAGGCCTGCAGCCATGACCTCAGCCGAGGCTCCGCCGCCGATGTCCAGGAAGTTTGCGGGCTTGACGTTGCCGTGGTTCTCGCCGGCGTAGGCAACGACGTCGAGAGTGGACATAACCAGGCCCGCACCGTTGCCGATGATGCCTACTTCGCCGTCCAGCTTGACGTAGTTGAGGTCCTGCGCCTTTGCCTTGGCCTCAAGGGGGTCCGCTGCGTCCTTGTCCTCAAGGAGGGCGTGCTTGGCGTGCCGGAAGTCGGCGTTCTCATCGAGGGAGACCTTGCCGTCCAGGGCCACGATCTCACCGGCGCCGGTCTTGACGAGGGGGTTGACCTCCACGAGGGTGGCGTCTTCCTTCTTGAAGACGTCCCAGAGCTTGAGGATCACGTCGGCGACTTTGCCGCGGAGTTCCTCAGCGAAGCCTGCGGCTGCGACGATTTCGTCTGCCTTGGCCTGGTCGATGCCCACGGCGGGGTCGATGGCGATCTTGGCCAGCGCTTCGGGGCGTTCGACGGCGAGCTGTTCGATTTCCATGCCGCCTTCAACCGAGCACATGGCCAGGTAGTTGCGGTTGGCGCGGTCCAGCAGGACGGAGAAGTAGTACTCCTCGGCGATGTCAGCACCCTGGGCGATCATCACCTTGTTGACGGTGTGGCCCTTGATGTCCATGCCCAGGATGTTGGTGGCGTGCTCAAGTGCCTCGTCAGCGGACTTTGCGACCTTGACGCCGCCGGCCTTGCCGCGGCCGCCAACCTTGACCTGGGCTTTGACGACAGTTACGCCGCCGATCTTCTCGGCAGCTGCCTTTGCTTCTTCTGGGGTGTGCGCCACGATGCCGGCAAGCACGGGTACACCGTGCGCCTCGAACATATCGCGCGCCTGGTATTCAAACAGGTCCACGGTTTAGTGTCCTTCTACGTCGAAGTAGTTTCTGTACAGTCGGACACCATCGAAGACGATGACCGGGCTGCGGAATTGCACGCACCGGCGGCCTGTTGGAAACGAGCCACGCGGCGTGATGCTCCACTGGGAACTCTAGTCCTTTGGAGGGACCGGCCCGTCCCAGAGTACCGCTTATGTGAGTAAGGACACTATTCTATGGAGCGTAGAAAAACCGCGGAATTACGGGGTTTTTGAGGGCTCCTGAGGGGCCGGGGAGGCAGTCTCGTCCGGCTTGTAAATCAGTTCGTAATGGTCCGGGGAAACAAAGAATCCGACGCCGGCGGAGACATTTCCGCACGCCACGCCGCCGTTATAGGCCGAACAGCGCAGCCCGTTCCCTTCGAGGTTCTGACCCTCCCCCAGCACCTGCAGTTCGCTTATGTCGCCGGTCTTGCTTCCCCCGGGACCGTACGTTGCCTCCATTTGTGTGACGCCGGAACGGCATTCGCCGTACCGCGCGCTGTCCGGCGTGAGCAGGGCAACGCCGCCCAGATAGCCCAGGTTGGTTCCCGCACAGTCGTCCTTGGCGTCCTCGGCCTTTGGCTGCGGGTATTTGGCAAGTTCGCAGTGTGCCACGGGCACCGTCGCCAGCTTGTTGTTGGCCGAATCACTGTAGTTGTTTTGCTCGTAGGGCAGATTCACATGCTCTCCCCTGGCGGCGGTCAGGGAACAGGCAACAGTACGGTCTGCAGTGATGAAGGAGACAACACCTTCACCGTTGGAGAAGCCTTTGGCATCCACCAAACGGGTCTGTTCCAGCTGTTCCAAAGGCGGCAGCGGGGGCGGGGGGACGTAGCCGGGATCCTGCGTGGTGATGGTGCAGGCCGTGGCCGCCGCCAGGATGAGGGCGGCGAAGATCCCCAGAACAGTCCGTCGCATGCGCCCCATTATGCTTTACGCCGACGCTTTACCTGTTGCTGACTACGCCTTCCACCACTTTGGCGGCAGCCCTGGCAGGATTGTCGGAGCCAAAATCGCGGCGCATCTGCTGGGCCCGGTCCTTCCATGCCGGATCGGCCAAAATGTTGTTTACGGCCTTGCCGATGCTCTCCGCCGAGGGGTTGTCCGTCCGCAGGTTGATGCCCGCCCCGGCGTACTCCACCCTGGCGTTGACATCGTTCTTTCCCTCGTTGATCCCGGACACCACCAGGGGGACCCCCTTGGAAAGCGCGAGCTGCACGCCGCCAAACCCGCCGTTGGTGACAAAAACGTCCGTATGGTCGAAGACGGCGGCAAAGTCGATATAGTCGTGGATCTGGACGTTCGCTTGCGGATAGCGTTCACGGAGTTCCGCCGTACCGCGGCCTGCCGTCGCCACCATCACCATGGTGTCCGTGTCCTTCAGTGCCTCTATTGCGGGAATGATCAGTTTGTTCAGGTCCAAGTTGTCCACCGTGCCCTGGGTGACCACTACTGTCCTGGCAAAACCTGTTCCGGCGGAACCTTGCGGATCCACGTGCGGTTCCAGTTGCATGGCGGCCGTATCCGATAGCCGGTAGGGCAGTAGCGCCCCGACGTAGTGGACGTTAGGGTTGTCATTTTTTCGCGGGAAATCGAGGGACCTGGAACCGGTTTGGATGACGGCGTCCGAGCAGCGGTACGGCTCGTCGGTGAGCCGGCCTCTTTTGGGCACCTCCTGGCCATAGAACGCGTGCTGCCGCCGGTAGCTTTGGCTGGCCGGACGAAGTATGACCTTGTCGGAAAGAAGCCCGGCCGCGGCCTGCAGGACCTTTTCCCGGGCGTTGCGCGCGGGGAGGAAACCGAAAAAGAGCGGGGGCACCAGTGGATCGCTTTCCATATTGGGAATCGCAACAAAGGCCACCACCCGTTTTCCCATCAGGTGCACGACGAGCCGGTGGATGAACATGGAACTGTCTGCCACCAGGACATCAAAAGGGAAGGCCCGGTCCAGTTCCCGGATGTCCTCGAAGAAGTTGCTGATGTTGCTGGCGAAGATTTTCTCCCCGTCGAAGCCGATGGCGCGGGGACCTTTCAGCTTGGCGCGTTCCGGGTAGAGCTCGCTGAGGTTGTCTGCGCGGTGCTCGATGGCGCGCTTGAAAGGGAACAGCGGAATCCCAAGTTCGCGGAGCTTGCCGGCGAGGACCGGGCCTGTGTACCAGCGGACATCGTGGCCGCGTTCTTGAAGCTCCTTTGCCACCCCGGTCATGGGGTTGAAATGACCGTCGATTGCCTGGCTGGCGAACAGAATGTTCATGGCCCGCTCCGTCGTGTTGGTACGGCTCTGGGGAAACGTTCCTGAACTGTAGACCCGCGCGGGGAGTCGGACAAGGGCTGGGCGTTGTGTCCGGCTCCGCCGCTCTTAGGCGTCGAGCTTGGTCAGGGGCGCGTAGCGCAGCAAGAGCCGTTTCTCGCCGACGTCGAATTTCACCTTTGCCACGGTCTTGTCCCCGGCGCCTTCGAGGGCAAGCACCGTTCCGTTGCCGAAACTCGTGTGGTTGACCTTGTCCCCCACACTGACCGCGACGATCTCTTTTTGCGGCTGCACGCGGTTGCGGGCGATCACAGCGGGGACATCGGCGTTGAAGCCGGCCGAGGGGTCGGCGGCAGCACCGCGGGAGGTCCCGGCGCCCCAGAAGGATCCGCTGTAGCGGCCCGAACTGATGGATCCGCCGCCCCAGTTGGACTGCCTGCTGGTTCCTTCACGCTTCCATTCCAGGAGATCAGCCGGGATCTCCTCCAGGAACTGGCTGGCAGGGTTGTACTGGCTCTGCCCCCACATGTTGCGGACCTCGGAACGGGTCACGTAGAGCCGCTTCCGGGCGCGGGTGAGCCCTACGTAGGCGAGGCGGCGTTCTTCCGCCAGTTCCTTCGGATCGGTTGCTGAACGCTGGTGCGGGAACAGGCCATGTTCCATGCCGGTCAGGAACACCACCGGGAATTCGAGCCCCTTGGCGGTGTGCAGGGTCATGAGGGTGACCACACCCAGCCGTTTTGCCTCCGCGACGGCGGCATCAATGTCCGCGCCGGGGGCGTCCGGGATCTGGTCGGCATCCGCCACCAGGGACACCTGCTCCAGGAACGCTTCCAGTGACCCTTCCGGGTTCTCCTGTTCGTATTCACGGACGACGGCGACGAGTTCGGCGAGGTTTTCCACCCGGGACTCGTCCTGCGGATCCGTGCTGGAGCGCAGCGCGGCGAGATAGCCGGTCTGCTCCAGGACGGCTTCCAGTGCTGCCGCCGCGCCCGAGCCGGCGGCCACTTCTGCCAGGTCATCCAGCAACTTCACGAACCCGAGCACGGCATTCACGGACCGGGTTGCCATACCCGGAGCCTGCTCCGCCCGGCGTGCGGCCGCCATAAACGAGGTCCGTTCGCGCTGGGCAAGCGCGGCCACGGCGCCCTCGGCGCGGTCACCGATGCCGCGCTTTGGTTCGTTGAGCACCCGCCGCAGGTTGACGTCGTCGTCCGGATTAACCAGCACACGCAGGTAGGCGAGGGCGTCCTTGATCTCCTTGCGCTCGTAAAAGCGCGTGCCGCCCACCACCTTGTAGGGAAGGCCGACCCGGACCAGCACGTCTTCGATGGAGCGCGACTGGGCGTTGGTCCGGTAGAAGATGGCGACGTCCCCGGGACGTAGGTTCTCCTCGTCCTGGAGCCGGTCGATTTCCTTGGCGATGAACTGGGCTTCGTCGTGCTCGTTCTCGCCCACGTAGCCGATGATCTTGTGACCTTCGCCCTCGGCGGTCCACAGACGCTTTTCCGGACGGTTCGGGTTCCGCGAGATCACCGAATTGGCCGCGCTGAGGATGTTCTGCGTGGAGCGGTAGTTCTGCTCCAGCTTGATGGTCCGCGCCTGGGGGTAGTCCTTCTCGAACTCCACGATGTTGCGGATGTCGGCACCGCGGAAGGCGTAGATGGACTGGTCCGAATCTCCCACCACGGTCAGCTCGGAAGCCCCTGGGCCCTCCCCCACAATTTCGCGGACCAGGGCGTACTGGGCGTGGTTGGTGTCCTGGTATTCGTCCACCAGCACGTGCCGGAACCGCCGGCGGTAAGACTCGGCGAGGGCCGGGAAGGCACGGAACATGTAGACGGTTTCGGCGATGAGGTCGTCGAAGTCCATCGCATTCGCCTGCCGCAGCCGCTGCGTGTAGCCCTTGAAGACATCAGCTACAGCCTGCTCGAAAGGATCGTTGTAGTTCGCGGCTGAGGCGTAGGAATCGGCATCGATGAGCTCGTTCTTCAGGGCCGAGATCTTGTGCTGAATGGCTTTGGGCGCGAACTTCTTGGGGTCCAGGTCAAGTGTTTTGGAGACCTGGGTGACCAGGCGCAGGGAGTCGGCGGAGTCGTAGATGGAGAAGTTCGATTTCAGCCCCACGTTGGCTGCCTCCTGCCGGAGGATGCGGACGCAGGATGAGTGGAAGGTGGAGATCCACATGATCTTGGCGCGTCCGCCCACCAGTTTTTCGATGCGTTCCCGCATTTCCGCGGCGGCCTTGTTCGTGAAGGTAATCGCCAGGATTTCCCCATGGTGGGCCCGTCCTGTGGCGATCAGGTAGGCAATCCTGTTACTGAGCACGCGGGTCTTTCCCGAACCGGCACCGGCCACGATGAGCAGGGCGCCGCCTGCATGTTTGACGGCTTCCTCCTGCTCGGGATTGAGCCCCTCCAGCAGCTTGGCCGGGTCCATGCCGTGGCTTCGATGGGCCTTCGCTTCAGGCACGCCAGCGCGGACGCTTCCGCCCGTCCCCGGAGCCGCAGCTGCGCCCTCGGAAGGCGATTTGGTGCGGGCAGCGGCGGTGGGAGCGGCTTTGAAGGGTCCGTCAGAGTACGGGTCAAACAACATATCCATGGTGCCTACAAGTCTAGGCGGTGGGGCAGACACCTAGCTCCAGCCTGTGGATGACGGGACGTTATCCACATACGGCTGATGTGATGATCCTCTATGCCACCGAGCCGGACTCGAGGGCGGCACGCAACTCACGAACCGCCGTCGTTCCCCCGGCCATGAACCATTCGAGGCCGTTTACGTGAACGGTGTCCACTGCTCCGCCGGCAGCCCGGACGATCGCTTTGCCCGGCAGCCAGTCCCACTCAGGGCAGCTGTGCTGGAACCAGCATCCAAGCTGCCCGTCAGCCACCCTGCCCAGGTCGCAGGAACCGGAGCCCAGCATGCGCAGTGCGGCGGCGGATGTAGCGGCGGCGTGCCACGGCATCGCGCACAGGGGATCCATCAGCCAGCTGGGGTGGATGTAGGTGGCGGCGCCAAGTTCGGCAACGGCTGTACTGTTGCGCGCGCCCCGGTCCTGGTGGAACACCGTGAGGGGTTCACCATTCAGCGTTGCCGGGTGGGCCTTGCCCCCGAGCCAAAGCTTGTCCTCCTCCGGCTGGAAGATGGCTCCGAGCATCACATCGGAGGAATCCTTCAGGGCAATCGCGGAGCACCAGTAGGTTGAGCCATGCAGGAAGTTGTAGGTGCCATCCACCGGGTCAATCACCCAGGTCCGGCCACTTGTCCCCTGGACCGAAGCGCCCTCCTCCCCCAGGATGCCGTCCTCCGGCCGGCACCGCCGCAGCTGCCCAAGCACGTAGGCCTCGGCGGCATGGTCGGCAGCTGTCACCACATCGGAAACCGACGTTTTCTGTTCGGATTGCAGGCCCGCCATCCGCATCAGCAATGCAAGCTGCCCTGCTTCGCGGACCAAAGCCGCCGCCAGCTCGTAGTCGTCCAGGGAGGGGTCAAGTTCAACAGCGCTGTGCCGGCCAATGGTCATGGCTTCAGTTTATGGGGCGGGATAATGGTGCCATGGCCAAAACCCCTGCCCAGCGGATCAAGAAGCACGGCTCCAAGGCGGCGGTGCCGCAGCACCACCTTCCGCCGGTGGTGAACCCCAGCACGAACCGCACGCCGCAGAAGGCCGAGAACAACAGCAACCTGATCCTGATCGCCGGAGTGGTGGCCAGCCTGTTCCTGTTCTGGTACCTGCACCTGCTCACACTGGACCAGCTGCGGCAGCTCACCACGGGCGGCCTGGCCATGCCGGACTCCCTCATCGGCGGGTTCGATGCCAACTACATCGGCCAGCTGCACACCGCCATGGATGACGACGGCCGCGGCCAGCTCAACTACGTCCACAAAACCGCCGGCACCCTGTTTCCGCTGATCTTCGGGTTCACCTGGCTGCTGCTGATCGGGACAAGTGTTGCCAGGAAGGCACTGCGCTGGGCGCTGTGGGCCCTTCCGCTGCTTTTTGTTGTGGTCCGGCTCTGGGCCAACGTGGCCGTCGACGGCGTGCTGGCGTCAGCAACCCCTGACGCCGGCCAGGTGGCACTCGCGTCCGGCCTTACCGTAGCCGGCTGGGTCCTGCTGGTCCTGAGCCTGCTCGCCGGCGCCGCCGCTGTGCTCCTGCGGAAAAGGCCGCAGCGGCAAGTGGCCTGATAGAACTCCCCATTCCGGTTCCTAAGAGGGCCCGGATAGGGTATTGGCTACGGGCGCTGGATGCCTGTTGCGGACACTTCATTGGGGGATCCTTGGGGGAATCACAGATGGACGTTGCCCTCAACGTCTTTAAAATCACCGGCGTAGCCTGGGCCTTGACAGTCCATAAGGCGGCCGAGGCACTCGCGCACGGGTCGGAGGCGGACCTGTCCGCCTATCTTGACTCCATCGACGCCCAGGCGTTCGTTGCGCTGGATTCGGAAGCACTGGAGATGGCCGAGGCCGAACTCCGCCAGACGGGAATAGTTGACGGGGACGGTGCCATCAGCCGGCATTGGGTGTTGGCAGTCTGGATTTCGGCATTCGGTCCCCTACGGGCGGCAGCCGTGGTCCAAACACATGAGACGTCCGTTCACACCGAGCTCGCCTTGTCAGGCGGCCGGGGCGTCGGACTCACTTACTTGCGGCGTATCCGGCATGGCGGCAGTGGCATAAACGTGACTGCGACCAGCAACGCCGTCGAAATAGCCTTCTTCGCTGAGGAAAATGCCTGGGCCGCGCTCAGGCGCCACCTCCCGGACCTCGCGGAAGTCCCCGAGGCCGCAGGACTGGCCAGTCCGCCGGCCGCCGGGCTCAGTGAAATAGTCGCCCGTGCGAGGTACACGATTCATCTCGACGTGTCGGCCCACCCAAGTGGTTCCCGCCCAAGTGGACCCGGGGCAGCCCCGGTCCAGGCCCCGGACTATCTAAGCCGGGATGTTTGGGCACTGGCGGAGCGCCTCTATTCAGTCAACGCCAGTCCATCCGGTGAGGGCTTCGCCCTGACTCCCGTTGCGTCCGATGCCATCGGCCACGGGTTGGCCTGGCGCCTGCTGGGCGCCAGGGAATACCTGGCAAGCGTGGCGGGACAGGTGGCCTGATAATGACCCTCTACGGGATGGACGTCGAGAGCGGGCGGCGCCTCAGCGAAGAGCTGGCACGCGCCAGCGACCGGCTGGTTGCCCTGGGCCGGAACCTCACACCCCTAATCCAGGGCTCGCACTGGAAGGGTGCTGACGCGCAGAAGTTCAGTGCCGAATGGACCGGCCACAGGGCAATGCTGCTAGGCACAGCTGATGCGCTCGCTGCCGCCTCGGATACCGTCAAGCGCAACGTCCAGGAGCAGATTGCGGCCAGCACCGAGGGGCCGGCTGGAACGTCTGCTCCGCAGGCCCCGTCATTTCCCGACTCGCTGCTTGACTCCATTGCCGGCACCGCGGGCGACCTGTGGGACACCGCCGGAAAAGTAACTACTACTGTCCAGGACGCAGTCGGTACCGCATGGAACTTTGTCCAGGACTCAGCTCCGCTTCCCATCCGCAACCTGATGGACGCCCAAGGAAATGTCCTGGACCAAACCGGCAATGTGACGGACATGGGCTGGCGGTGGCTGACATCCGGCGAGCCGCCATCGATAACAGAGCTCTTCTCTAACGGCGTGTTGCTGGCGGTCGCCGTAGACAACCTGCGGGCAACCACCTACAATCTGGGCTTGTCCAACCCCCACTTGCTGGATGACGGCCGGCCGGTGGCCGGGGAGCCTATTCCTGTTGGCGTTGGAGATCCCACGAAGGTGGATACCAACGGCAGGGGCAATACGCCTGTCCCGTCCAGCATCAGCGCTGTACTGGCCACAACCAACATGGCCTACGGGGACCAGGGAAAGCCCGGTACGGAGGACACGGGTGTCCGCATCAACAGGATCGAGAAGCCGGGTGAGCCGCCGGCCTACATCATCAACATTCCCGGCACCACGCGGTGGATGCCTGACGGCGCGGCAAATCCCACCGACCTTACTGGAAACCTCCAGTTGGCCGGCGGCAACCTGTCCACCGCGGCGGAGGCGGTCCGGCTCGCCATGGAGCAGGCCGGCATTCCGGAAGGTGCACCGGTGATGCTGTCTGGGCACTCCCAAGGCGGAATGATTGCTACGGCACTTGCATCCGATGCGGGGTTTACTGACCGCTTCAATGTCACCAACGTGGTCACGTTCGGTTCACCCGTGGATTCCACGCAGATCCCGTCGTCCATCGATGTTTTGGCACTTCAGCACGCCGGAGATCCGGTACCGAAGGTGGACTTGGCCGACGCCACGGCATGGCCGGGCGGGATGGTTTCCGCTACCCGCGACAATGGGGCCACCATCGTGGAACTGCCAAACCCCGGCGGAGATCCCGGGATTGCCGGCATCAACTACCACGACGGCTCCGCCTATGTGGAGTCAGTCCGGAACCACGAAGCCGGCGGCCCGATTGCCCAGTACAGCCAGCAGCAATCGACCCAGCGATTCCTGACCTCGGATGCCAGCCAAGTAACCTCGACAGTGTCCAACATTTCCCGAAAGCAGTGATGATGCGCCGATTTAGAACCGTTTCCGGGATGCTCGCGCCGGCGCTGGCATTCCTTGCTCTCACTGGGTGCGGCCCCGGCCCCGCATCATCGGCTGAAAGCCTGAAAGCTTCCATCGAGGACGCCGCCATGTCAGTTCAGGGAATTGCATCGGCGCAGGTCCACGTGAACATGAACACGTCCGGAAACTTCATCACCGCGAAGCTCGTGGGAACCGGCAACGACGAGGCAACGCTCACCCGGGCCCTGGAAGGAGCCCTCCCTGCAATGCTCGAGAAAACCGAAAACCTTCAGTCCGGGACCTTCTCCACCACCATCTTTTCACCCGATGATGCCGTATCGGTGGGAGCGGATGCCCTTGGCTATACAGGCGGCACCGGTTTAACGGACTTCAGGGAATTCTTCCTTAACCGGCCCTGATCCCTGTGCGGCTGCGGCCCGGACCAGCTTCCGGTGCCGGTGGACGCGCTGGGCGATGACCAGTCCGGCCGCGGCCATCCCCACGGTGACCGGGTAGCCCATGAGCCGTTCCAGCGTGCCGGGTTCCGGCACAGCCATCCGGGTCAGTCCGCCGGTGACCAGGGCAGCGAGCGAAACAGCACCGCAGGCCAGGATGAACCACGCCATGGCGGTTTTCCGCAGCCAGAGGAATCCCAGCACCAGCAGGGCGGCCGCCCCGGAAATGAAGTACATCACGGCACCCGTGTAGTGCCACCCGGAGCCCGCATCCTCCGGCACCAGTCCCACAATCACCGTCCCGGCCCCGGCCGTTCCGGTCAGCAGCCGCACCCAGACAGCCGCGAGCCAGGGCCGCCGCCGCTGTACACGCGCCCCGGCCAAGGCGGCCACGCACAGCAGTCCCGAGCTCAGCAGCAGCGCACCGAGCAGCATCCCGAGTCCCTGAACCACAAAGGAGGCGTTCATCAGCCAGTTCAACGGAGAACACACCGAGCGCCCGTCAAAGACACCACAGCGGAGGGCTCCGAGGTCGCTGATGTAGCCCGTGCGCAGGTCGTAGGGCTGGAGACCTGCCCAGGCCAGGATCACCGCAGCCTCCGCCGCGAAATACTGCAGCACGCTGAGCACTGACCAGGCTCCGATGTACTGCCGGGTGGAGGTGGTGTCCGGAATAACGGCAGCGGCTGACGATGTGGACGGCGCTGAACTCATGCATTGAGCGTAGTACGGCTCCACACCTTGTATGCTTGTATCCGTGTCCGACGCGGACCGGCTCTGCCGATCCAATGGATGCCCGCCCTCGTAGCTCAGTGGATAGAGCACGGCTCTCCTAAAGCCGGTGTCGTTGGTTCGATTCCAATCGAGGGCACTTGGACTTTCCTCCCCCGGAGTTCGACCTCCGCGCCTACCTGCTGGGCCCCGCCGCGGCCATTGGGGACACTGCTCCGGGAACCGGACTGTGGACCGTCCAGCGGGACCTGCTGGACCGGGCCCAGGGCACTGCCGGAACCTTCTCCGGCGTCGTCCATTTTGCTTCCAGGGACGACGGCGGCCTGGACCTCCGCGAGGAAGGCACCATGCACTGGCCGACTTTCACCGGCCCCGCCACCCGCGAATATGTCCTGGCAACCACCCCGCGCGCAGACACCATGGATGTCTTCTTCCCGGACGGCCGCCCCTTCCACAGCATGAGCTTCACTCCCCGCGAAAATTTGGACCAGCACTGGTGCGATCCGGACACCTACCGCGTCACCTACAACTACCAGGGTCCAGACAGCTTCAGCTACAGCTGGGACGTCGCCGGGCCACGGAAGGATCTCCTGCTGACGTCACGGCTGGTCCGGCTGCAGAAAGAGGAAGCATGAAAAACCGCATCGTCGTCTCGGCAGTCTGCGTCTTTGACAACACCGGCCGGCTCCTGACCGTCAGGAAGCGCGGCACTGCCATGTTTATGCATCCGGGAGGTAAGCCCGAAGCGGGCGAAAGCGCCGTCCAGGCCGCTGCCCGTGAGCTCGCCGAAGAGGTGGGCATTGTCCTGGACCCGGGCGAACTGCAGCTGATGGGCGTCTGGATCGCCGATGCCGCCAACGAAGCCTCCACGGATATCGAGGCAACGGTGTTTATGGCACCGGGGACGTGGGAGGCGCATCCTTCCGCCGAAATTGCGGAGATCCGGTGGCTTGACCTGGCAGCTCTGGGGAACGGATCCGACCCGCCCGCGGACCTTGCCCCGCTGCTGACGGACCACATCCTGCCGGAGCTCGCCCGCCAGGCCTGAACCGCCGGGCCTGGAGCCGTCAGTCCGGCAGCCGCAGGACATCTAGAACTCCGGGACCGCTTCCTGTGCCACTGCGGTGGCTTCCGCGAATTGCGTCCTGTACAGCTCGGCATACCGGCCTTCGGCGGCCAGCAGTTCGGTGTGCGTGCCGCGCTCCACAATCCGGCCGTCCTCCACCACCAGGATTGCGTCCGCGGCGCGGATGGTGGAAAGCCGGTGGGCGATCACGACGGCGGTGCGCCCCTCGAGTGCAGCGCCCAGGGCAGCCTGGACGGCGGCTTCGTTGGTGGAGTCCAGCGCCGCCGTCGCCTCGTCGAGGATGACAACGCGGGGCTGGGAGATGAGGAGCCGGGCGATGGTCAGCCGCTGGCGTTCCCCGCCGGAAAGCCGGTAGCCGCGTTCACCCACCACCGTGTCCAGCCCGTCAGGCAGTGACCGGATCATTGTTTCGAGCCGGGCTTGGCGGACGGCCTCCCACATGTCTTCCTCGGTGGCGTCCGGCTTGGCGAGCCGGAGGTTGGAGGCGATGGTTTCGTGGAAAAGGTGGCCGTCCTGCGTCACCATGCCCAAAGTGTCCCGGAGGGAATCGAAGGTGGCGTCGCGGACATCGAGTCCGGTTCCCGGGACGGTGCCGCCGAGGCGTACGGCGCCGGAATCGACGTCGTACAGCCGGGCAAGCAACTGCGCGACGGTCGACTTTCCTGCGCCGGAGGATCCCACCAGCGCCACGGTCTGCCCGGGCTCAACCCGGAAGCTGATGCCGTGCAGCACCTCCTCGCCCCCGCGGGTGTCCAGCGTGGACACCTCCTCCAGCGAGGCAAGCGACACCTTGTCCGCTGAAGGGTAGGCGAAGCGGACGTCGTCGAACTCCACGGAAACCGGGCCCGACGGAACCGCCACGGCGTCCGGCTTCTGCTGGATCAGCGGCTTCAGGTCCAGGATTTCAAACACGCGCTCGAAGCTGACCAGCGCGCTCATGATCTCCACCCGGGCGTTGGACAGTGCAGTGAGCGGGGCGTAGAGCCGGGTAAGCAGCAGTGCCAGCACCACAACGTCGCCGGCTGCCAGCTGGCCGGTGATGGCGAGCCAGCCGCCCAGCCCGTATACGAGGGCCAGCGCGAGCGCGGAAACCAGTGTCAGGGCGGTCACGAAGGTGAACTGCAGCATGGCTGTGCGGACGCCGATGTCGCGGACGCGGCCGGCGCGGACGGCGAATTCGCGGGATTCCTCATCCGGCCGGCCGAAGAGCTTAACCAAGGTGGCCCCCGGGGCGGAGAAGCGCTCGGTCATCTGAGTGCCCATGGCGGCGTTGTGTTCGGCAGCTTCGCGGCGCAGGTCCGCAAGCCTTGAACCCATCCGCCGGGCGGGAATGAGGAACACGGGCAGCAGGATCATGGCCAGGACGGTCACCTGCCAGGATGTCCCCAGCATCACCACGAGCGTGAGGATCAGTGCCACCACGTTGCTGACAACTCCGGACAGGGTGCCGGCGAAAGCGGACTGGGCGCCGATGACGTCGTTGTTGAGCCTGCTGACCAGGGCGCCGGTACGGGTGCGGGTGAAGAAGGCGATGGGCATCTTCTGCACATGGTCGAAGACCCGGGTGCGCAAGTCCACGATCACGCCTTCGCCAATGGTGGAGGAGAGCCAGCGGCTCACCAGTCCCAGGCCCGCTTCGGCTACTGCCACGACGGCGATCAGCACCGCGAGGCGGACCACCTCCTCCGTGGCGGCCTTTGCGACGATCGCGTCCACCACTTGCCCTGCCAGGACCGGGGTTGCCACAGCCAGGAATGCCATCACAACGGACAACGCCACGAACGCCACGAGTTTGCCCTGATGCGGGCGGGCGAAGCCAAGGACGCGCTTCAGCGTGGCCTTGGAAAAGGGTTGGGAACCGCTTTTGGCCCGGGTGATCTTGTACAGCGAGCTCCAGGCCACCCCTTCCATGCTCATTGCTGCTGCTCCTCTACCGTTCCGTTCTCCACATTCCAACGTACATCCAGCCGGACGTTTTCCAGCAGCCGCCGGTCGTGCGTCACCAGCAGCAGGGCGCCGTCGTAGCTTTCGAGGGCCTCCTCCAGCTGCTCGATGGCCGGCAGGTCGAGGTGGTTGGTGGGCTCGTCCAGGACCAGGAGGTTCACGCCGCGCGCCTGCAGCAGGGCCAAGGCGGCCCTGGTGCGTTCCCCCGGAGACAGCGAATCGATGGTCCGGGCGGTGTGGTCCGCTTTGAGGCCAAACTTTGCCAGCAGCGTCCGGACCTCCGCGGGGGTCAGGTCCACCAGGACCGCTTCGACGGCGTCAGCCAGCGCAAGGTGGCCGGCCAGCAGTCCGCGGGCCTGGTCGATCTCCCCGATGGCCACCGAAGCACCCATGGCCGCGCTGCCGGACTCCGGGAGGATGTCGCCCAGCAGAAGGCGGAGCAGTGTGGACTTGCCGGCGCCGTTGGGGCCTGTGATACCGATCCGCTCCCCCGCGTTGAGCTGGAGATTGACGGGCCCCAGGGTGAAGGTGCCCTGCCGCACCACGGCGTCGCGGAGGGTGGCCACTACTGAGCTGGAGCGGGGCGCCTGGCCGATGGAGAACTGAAGCTGCCATTCCTTGCGCGGCTCTTCGACGACATCCAGCCGGGCAATCCGCGATTCCATCTGCCGCACTTTCTGGGCCTGCTTTTCCGAAGACTCGGTGCTCGCGGCGCGGCGGATTTTGTCGTTGTCGGGACTCTTCTTCATGGCGTTACGCACGCCCTGGGAGCTCCATTCGCGCTGGGTCCGGGCACGGGACACCAGATCCGCCTTCGTGGCAGCAAAATCCTCGTATTTCTCACGTGCGTGCCGCCGCGCAACGGCGCGTTCTTCGAGGAAGGCATCGTAGCCGCCGTCGTAAACTGCCACCGAATTCTGCGCCAGATCAAGCTCCACCACGGTAGTGACGCAGCGGGCCAGGAACTCCCGGTCGTGGCTGACCAGCACAACACCGCCGCGCAGGCCGCGGACAAAATCCTCCAGCTTCGCCAGGCCGGCCAGGTCCAGGTCATTAGTGGGTTCATCGAGGAGCACCACATCGAACCGGCTGAGCAGCAAGGCCGCGAGCGCCACCCGGGCTGCCTGCCCGCCGGACAGGCCGGTCATCACGGCATCGGCACCTGTGTCGAGGCCCAGTTCGGCCAGGACGGCAGGGATACGCTCATCAAGATCCGCGGCGCCTGAGGCCATCCAGCGGTCGAAGGCCCGGGAATAGGCGTCATCGGCACCGGGCGCGCCGGAACCAAGGGCTTCGGCGGTGGACTCCATCTCCTCTGTCGCAACCGCACAACCGGTCCGCCGGACAATGTATCCGGCCACGGTTTCACCAGGAATGCGCTCGTGTTCCTGGGGCAGCCAGCCCACGAATGCGTCTGCCGGGGCAAGGCTGACCGTTCCATCCTGCGGCTGGTCAACGCCCGCCAGGAGCCGCAGCAGGGTGGACTTGCCGGCACCGTTGGCACCCACCACGCCCACCACGTCGCCCGGGGCGACAGTCAGGGAGAGCCTGGAGAAAAGCTGCCGGTGGTCATGGCCGCCGGAAACATCCTTGGCAACAAGGGTCGCAGTCATGATCCATCCTTTCGCCGGCGCATCCGCAGCCGGTCTTCCCCGTTGCAGTGCGCAAGTGGCTTGCAGATCCGCAGGAGGAAGGGCGCCAGAGCCGGCGGACATAAAAGAACCCGCTGGTCCGGACTTGGGGGGTGTACGGACCAACGGGCTCGACCATCAAGCATAGTCGAAACCGGGGCGCGGGTAAAACTGGCGGCAAATCGCCAGCTAAAATCGACACACCACCCGTTCTGCAGAGAGCCCCTTATGACCCTCCCCGCCAAGGCGTTCCAGCGCTGGCTGCAAGGCGTTGCGCCGGAGGCCAGCACGGCCGACGTCTGCAGGATCTCCGGGATCAAGCGGACAACACTCGCCCAGCAGCTGGTGCGCGGGAAAGTATCAGTCTCCACCGTTGTCAGCATCAGCCGCGCCTACGGCATCAACCCGGTTGCTGCCCTGGCCGATTTCGACGCTTACCGGGAGCTCGCAGATCCCCAGCCTGGTCCCACGCGCTGTGAACTGGTGAGCCAGATTTCCACTGCGGACCTGCTGCACGCCATGCTGGCGCGTCCCGCGATGGACCCGGGACGAAAAGCCGGCCCCGAGCCGCCCGCTCTTTCGCCGGCGCCGCACCCCACCTCGGTGAAGAACTGGGTTGATGCAATTGACGACGGCGAGGTGCGGCACCGGGTGTCTGCCGCCACGGGCATCGCCCCGCAAAACTATTCAGCGCAGCTGACTGCCAACCGCCTTACGGCCGAGCTGGCCGTGGCCACGGCACGGGCTGCCGGCGTTGGCCTGGCCAACGGCCTGGTGGCCACCGGACTGGTCACCGAGGAAGAGGCCGGCTGGACGCCCGGCGCACGCCGGGCCGCATTGGACAGCCTGTCCGACGGCGACCTTGCCGTTCTCGCCGGTGACAGGCTGCAGGCATTGGGCAAGGTGTTGCGACGCCAGGAGCAGGACCAGGCGCAAACGGAAAAGATCTGGGAGAACCTGGGATGATCGAAATACTTCAATGGTCAACGTTGGCCACGTGCGGCCTCATCGCGGCAGCCCGCGTGCCCAGCGCCATCCGCGGCGAGAACAGGTCCCTCTTCTACATTTTTGCGTTGATGACCGCCGCCATCCTGTTGAGCATCGAGGCGCCGTACGTCGCCGTGGACACCGCACTGGGTGGCATCAACCTTGCCAACCTGCTGTTGCGCTTCATCATTTTCGCTGCCATCTACTTCGTGGGCATCCGGGTGACCCGCGGTTTCGGCGCCGACCATGCTTACCGGCTCATCACCGGCAAAACAGGGAAGACCGTCCTGCTGGTGATTTCCCTGGTGCTGATCGGGGTGTTCTTCCTGATGGATACTGCGGGATCGTCCGCAGGTTTGAGTGCGGTGGCGGGAAAGGACCCGTGGCATGCCGCCCTGGTGGAGTACTACGGGGCTGCCGGCCGCGCCTATCCCTCCTATGTGTCCCTGGTGCTGTTGCCGGCAATGGTCCGCGCCGTGGGCAGCAGGTTGCCGGTGCTGGTGCGGCTTGCCGCCGGGCTCCTGGCAGTAGGTGGGGTAGCCATAGCGCTGACCCTGCTGTTTCCAGTGGTGCCACCGGAGCTGGGCGCGATTGAGTTCATCGTCAACTACACGGCAGTGCTCTGCTTTGTGGTTGGCCTGGCGCTGATCTGGGCTGCACGGGTGAGGAACAAGAGGGCCGCAGGCGCCAGAAGGACATCTACCGAAAAGTAACCTTACTGGCTTTCACATATTCATTAGAATGTGGAATAATCATGGATGTGTGAAGGTGGGGGTTGCGGGGCGTTTACGAACGGGGATAATTTCTTGAACGTGGCAGCTCCCGGGGGCCTTTGCACGCTTTGGGGGGATGAGTGGTGGCGGCCGTTGGGGACCGCCCCCACTCAGCCATTTAAGGCCCCTTTTCACCTTCATCCGAAGCTTTTCCGCCTCTGGAGTCCGTCTCCCCGCAAGCCGGAAGCTTCGGCCTAACTCCCGGCCGCAGCGCGGACAAACCGCAGCGTCACCAGCTGGAACGGGCGCAGGAGCAGCTCGGCACCGCCGGACCCGGCCTCCACCCCTGCGGACTCGATGGGCCGCTCCAGCAGGTCTACTGAAGCGACGTGGTGGAACGGGAAATTGGCGGTGATACTGCCGGCCGAACGCTGGCCCAATGACTCGTACAACCTGACGATCACGTCTCCGGAGCCATCCTCGGCAAGCTTCACCGCTTCGATGACAGCGGCCGGGTTGGACACGGCAAACAGTGGCTCTGCTGGTGAACCGCCCCTGACCAGGCGGGGCGCCAGATTGGTCCGGTAACCCTCTTGGACCGCATCGGCGATATCGGCTCCCGGGCGGATGGTCATCGTCAGTTCGTGGTGCCCGCGGTCCGATTCCGGGTCAGGGAACTTCGGGGCACGCAACAGTGACAAACGCACTGTGGTGGTGGTGCCGCCGTCGGCCTCCCTGATGCTCCTGGTGACATCGTGCCCGTACGTGGACGAGTTGGACACGGCGACGCCGTAACCTGGTTCGGCCACGTGGATCCAGCGGTGCGCACAGATTTCGAACTTCGCTGCTTCCCAGGATGTGTTGGTATGGGTGGCGCGGAAGACGTGCCCGAACTGCGTCTCCGCAGCGGACCGGTCAGCCCGCACATCGAGGGCAAAGCCGAGCTTCAGCAGCTTTTCGCGCTCCTGCCAGTCCACAGAGGTGGTGATGGACAGTGATGGGCTTCCGGCGGCAAGGCTGATCCGCTGGGTGATGGCCGAGGATCCTGACAGCCGCTCCACCACCACGGCGACTTCGTCCCCGTCCTCATGCAGCCGGACACACTCCGCGCTTGTCAACGGCGTGACGTTCCGCCGGTAGAACTCGTCGATGTCCCAGGCATCCCACTCGTTGGGCGTGTCCCGGTGCAGCTCAAGCAGGTTGCCGCGCTCCCCCGGGGCAATCGCTTCGCGGCCGCTCGCATAGTCCCTCAGGGAGCTGATCAGGCCGTCGGCATCCACCACAGCACGGATGATGCCGTTGTCCAGGACGTAGCCGCCCTTCTGTGCGGCGGCCCGGACCGGCAGCGCCGGCATGGTCGGTTCCCCCGCTCCGAGCGCCTCGACTCCCGCCCGCGGGTGCGGCGCGGCATTGAGCAGGAAGGTCCGCTCCCCACTGCCAAGCACGGCCGCGGCCGCCTCGGCGATGAGGGCTTCGAGGGCAGCCTCAATGGCCTGGTAATTGCGTTCGGCATCCTGGTGCACCCAGGCGATGGAACTGCCCGGCAGGATGTCATGGAACTGCTGCATCAGCACCAGCCGCCACAACCGCTTGAGTTCGGCCGCTGGATAAACGAACGAGTCCGTCCGGACAGCGGCAGTGGCACACCACAATTCCGCTTCGCGGAGGAGGTGCTCGCTGCGCCGGTTGCCCTTCTTGGTCCGCGCCTGGCTGGTGTACGTGCCGCGGTGCAGTTCGAGGTACATCTCACCCACCCAGACCGGCAGGGACGGATATTCTGCCTGGGCCTGCTCAAAGAAGCTTTTGGCCGATCCGATCCGCACCTTAGGCGAGCCCTCCAGGTCTGCAGTCCTGGCAGCGGCGGCAAGCATTTCCCTGGTAGGCCCGCCACCGCCGTCGCCATAGCCGAACGGCACCAGCGACACAGTGCCGCGGCCGTGGTCACGGAAGTTGCGCTCTGCGTGGGCCAGCTCGCGTCCGCTGAGCTGGGAATTGTAGGTGTCCACGGGCGGGAAGTGCGTAAAGAGCCTGGTGCCGTCGATGCCCTCCCAGTTGAAAGTGTGGTGCGGCATCCTGTTGGTCTGGTTCCAGGAGATCTTTTGCGTGAGGAACCACCTGCTGCCGGCAGCTTTCACGATCTGCGGCAGGGCAGCGGAGTACCCGAAGGAGTCCGGCAGCCAGGCTTCCTGGCAGTCCACTCCGAATTCGGCCAGGAAGAAGCTCTTGCCCTCAACAAACTGCCGGGCCATGGCTTCCCCACCGGGCATATTCGTATCGGATTCCACCCACATCCCGCCGACGGGAACAAACTGGCCTGCCCGCACCTTTTCCCGGATCCGGCCGAAAAGTTCGGGGTAGTACTCCTTGATCCAGACGAGCTGCTGTGCCGAGGAGCACGAGAAGACGAAATCCGGATATTCATCCATCAGGGCCACCACGTTGGAGAACGTCCTGGCACACTTGCGGATGGTCTCCCGGACCGGCCACAGCCAGGCGGAGTCGATATGGGCGTGACCGGTGGCCACGAGCTGGTGTGCCGACGCATAGGCTGGCCGGGCCAGGACTTCGGCGAGCGCTTCGCGTCCGGCTGCTGCCGTTCCTGCGACGTCGTCAGGGTCCATCGCATCCATCATGCGCTCGAGGGCGCGGAGGATCTCATGCCGCCGCGGCTGCTCCCACGGCAGTTCCGCCATCAGCCCGGACAGCGTCCAGATGTCCTGCTGGAGCTCCCACACTGTCTGGTTCAGTTCCGCAATGGCAATGGTTCCCAGGCGGTACTGCGGGGCCGTTCCCGCCGTGGACTTGTCCCCATACGGTGTGGCCGCGAAGGTCCAGCCCTGGGCGACGTCGGGGTTGGCAGCTGCCTCCACGTAAAAGTCCACCGCCATGCCGCCGCCAAGCAGCTTCAGCGGGATGTACTGGTTGCGGGGCGAGAGCGCTTTGATAATGGTGCCGTCGGCCCGCCAGGCTATCCCTTCGCACTGGAAACCCGGGACTTCAGTGGTGAAGCCCAGGTCCACCACCACTTCAACCGTGGTGTCCGGCCCGGCACCCCAGAATTCCGGCACCTCGCCTTGAAGGCGGAGCCATTTGGTGCCCCACGGCTTCCCCCATGGGGCACCGTGGTCCTGCGGGTGGAAGTCCTGCCGCATGGCTTCGAGGGCCGGGACCGGCTCGTCGGGAACATCCCAGCTGCTCAAGGCCAGAGGCAGGCTCCGGCTGTAGACGGCTGGGACGATGCGTTCGCGGACGAACCTTTCGAGGCGGACTTCCGTGATCCGGCGGTCGTCATGCAATGTTGGCCCTCTTCAGCGCTGGAAATGTGGACCAGGTGTCCATTCGGTGGATTAACTACCCACTGGTAGCTTACTAGCCATCGACTATCCGGGGAACAATTCCGCAGCGGTTTGTGGACAGATTCGCAGGACGGGCCGCTGCATCAGGGAAGTGCGCCGGCGGGAACCTGTACAGCCGGCCTGATGATGCGCTGGTCCCCGGTGTAGATATTCAGGCTGGTTCCCCGGCTGAAACCGGCCAGGGTCATGCCGCTGGCTTCCGCGAGTTCCACGGCAAGGCTGGACGGCGCGCTGACGGCTGCCAGCACGGGGATTCCTGCCAGCGCCGCTTTCTGCACCAGCTCGAAGGAGGCCCGGCCGGACACCTGGAGAACGGTCCCGCGCAGCGGGAGCAGTCCTTCACGCAGAGCCCAGCCCACGACCTTGTCCACGGCGTTATGGCGCCCTACATCCTCGCGGAGGCACATAAGCTCCGCACCGCCGTCGTCCGTGATCTTGAACAGACCGGCAGCGTGTACTCCCCCGGTGTCCTCAAAAACCCGCTGGGATTTCCGCAGCAGCCCCGGCAGCGATGCCAGGAGGCCGGCGTCGAGGTTCAGGGAATCCTCATCCAGGCTGTAGCGCGATGACTTCCGCACGGACTCCACTGAATCGGTCCCGCAAATGCCGCAGGAACTGGACGTGTAGATGTGGCGCCCGATGGAGGGAATGGTGACGTCCGGCCGCAGTTGTACCTCCACCACGTTGAAGGTCTGCACGCCGTTCTCGTCTTCGCCGGCGCAGAAACGCAGAGATACAAGCTGCTCGGCGCTCCAGATGATGCCCTCCGACACCAGGAAACCGGCCACGAGGTCAAAATCGTCACCCGGGGTACGCATGGTCACCGAGAAGGACAGCTGGCCTAGCCGGATCTCCAGCGGCTCCTCCACCGCGAGGACATCCTCGCGGTGCCGTACCGGAAATTCGAGAGCCTTCGGAGAGCCATCGAGGACATATTTGTGCACCTTGCGGCGCTGGGTCACTCGGCCCATGGCCACCCCTGTGTGTTCATAGGTCCATCATGACAACTGCCGGTGCGGGATGCCAGCGCGCTGGCCCCGGCGACGGTCAGCCAAGCAGCGCGCTCCAGTCCACGGGACCACTGGCTGCCGGCTTGGCAGGGGTCCGTCCGGGCCGCGCAGCGTTCCGGGGCTTCGCCTTCGAACCTGGCTCTGGAAGGGCCGGAATGGGCGGTCCCCAGGGCAGCGCGAAGGCGGGCACCAGTTCACCGAGCTGGACACCGTGCGGCGGCACCACCAGCACACCATCTGCCGAAGCCAGGCCCCGCATCATGCCGGGGCCAGTATGCTGCGCCGGCGACGCCATTCCGTACAGCAGGCGGAACGGCATCAGGCGGGTACGCCCCGGGTCCGGTTCGATGATGCTTCCACAGGGTACCTCCTGGGTGTCCGGCAGTTTGCCGTGGCCCAGTGCGGCGAGCAGCGGCGCCCCCACGGTGGACAGCGCCATCATCGCGGCAAGGGGATTCCCCGGCAGGCCCAGCACAAAGCGCCCGTCCGGCAGTTCCGCGAGGACGGCCGGATGCCCAGGCCGCATGGCTATGCCATCGATGATGAGCCGTCCGCCCAGTTCAGCAACCGCCTGGCGGAGATGGTCCGTGCCTGACCGTCCGGTCCCTCCCGTGGTGATGACGACGTCGGCCGGCAGGTCCGGTGCGCCCGGCGCCTCCGGGACCACATCTTCGAGTGCTGCCAGCCACTCGGCGTACGAGTCGCCGATCCGCTGCTGTTCGCCCGCGATCCCGCCGAGCATGTTCACGACGGCCGGCAGTTGCGGACCGAAGGTGTCCCGCACCTTGCCGGGAACCGGGACGCCCTTTCCGATCACTTCGGAGCCCGTCAGCAGCAGGCGCACCATGGGCTTGCCCTGGACAGGCAATTCGTCATATCCGGCCAAGGCAGCCAGGGCCAGATGAGCGGGGTTGAGCTGCACGCCAGCCTTCACCAGCACGTCCCCCGCCAGCGCTTCTTCCCCGGCTTTCCGGATGTGCTGGCCGGTGCGCGGCTCACCGGGCCTGGCGCTGCCGCCGGTCAGCAGGACCGGCAGTCCGTCCTCATCTTGGCCCAGCAGTGCACTCTCGCTGCGAAGTATTGCTTTCCCGCCCGGGGGAATGAGACCGCCGGTCACAATGGGACTTGCCTGGTGCGGCGCAAGGCGCGTGCCCGAGTCCACCAGGATCCACGGCCCCGTCCCGTTGACCGCCCAGCCGTCCATGGCCGACGACGCGTAGTGCGGCATGTCCTGCAGTGCCACGATATCCCGGTCCAACGTGCGGCCCAGGGCCAGGTGCAACGGCACCGGTCCGGCTGGAATTGGGGTTGCCGCCTCGAAGGCAGCCTGCCGCGCCTCCTCCCAGGTATGGGCCAGGTGCCGCGTCTCCTCCGGCTGGTTTGTTGAACTCCGTTCTTCCCCGGGTTCTTCAGTCATTCGCCGGAAGCCCCGGCGGCTTCAGCGTCGTAATCGGCAGCCAGTGAACGTGCCACAGCCAAGGCGTCCTCCATGGACGAAGCCTCGGTGCTTTGCCCGGAGCCCGAGGCAAGGCCGGCGGCGTAGCCGGCAATGAAGGTGGTCAGGGGTGCCGCCGGCCGCACAACAGAGTGCGCAGCAACGCCCGCGAGGGCAAGGATGGCGTTAACGTCCACCTGGACGTCCTCAAGCTCATAGGCCTGGAGGAGGGACCTGCACCATTCCTCCAGTGTTTCATCCTGGCTTTTCACTCTTTGCCTCCCAATTCAACTGCTGCCGCGCCGGTCCTGGCGCACGTCCGGCTGCCCGGCGTCAACTCCTAATGCGGCGGCATCATCCCAGGTATCCACATCATCTGTGGTGCCGGCGGGGACGGTGACAAGCTGCACGTCCAGACTAGCAAGGAGGGACCGCATGGAACCGTTGATTAAGCCGTCCCGCGAAGACAGCGCCTGAACTGCCCTTTTTAACCCGCTTGTGCCGTAAAAACCCAGCAGCATTTGGGCGGTTCCGTCTTCAGAACACGCCATCACTCCGTCCCCGGCGCCAGCCTGGGAAGCAAGGCATTGCGCCAAGGTTTCCACGGCGCCCGCGGCCCTGGGCATATCGCAGGCCAGCACCAGGGTGAAGTCGCGTCCGCCGCCTGCACGGCCCAGCGCTTCCAGCCCGGCGGCGACCGCCGCAGCCGGTCCTGCGAACTCCGGCTGCTCGCGGCAGGCGAGGACCCCCGCAGGCAACGGACCGGAATCCGGGCCCACCACGACGATGAGGGACGCCGCGGAACAGGCCGCAAGCGAATGTTGCAGCAGGGTGGCGCCTTCAAAGACGAGTCCCTGCTTGGGTACCCCGCCCAGGCGGGAGGAACGGCCGCCCGCAAGGATCAGGGCGTCGAAGTCCAGCCTGTCTGATTCCACTCCACCAGCTTAATCCGGAACTGGCCCCGGCCGGGCCGGTGAGGCACCGTCAGGCAGCGCGCTCCGGCAGCAGGAACGGATCCCAGGCAGGAGTGGGCTTCTCCAGTTCCTTGATCTGCCAAATGGTGCCGTGTGGAGGCTCGGGCACGAACCGCAGCTTCCAGCCCATCTCCGCCGGAGTGTGATCGCCTTTAACGTTGTTGCACCGCAGGCATGCCGCCACGAGGTTCTCCCACGAATCCGCACCGCCGCGGGACTTGGGCTGGACATGGTCGATGGTGTGCGCAGCTTTTCCGCAGTAGGCGCATTTGTGCCCGTCGCGCCGGAGCACTCCGCGTCTGCTCACCGCCGTGGACTGGTTGTATCTGGGGCGGATGTAGCGGTTCAGGAGGATCACGGACGGGCGGCCCAGGATCTCCTGGGGACCCACCACAGGATCGTCCCCTTCAGCCACAACGCTCGCCTTGTTCGTCAGCACAAGCACCAGCGCCCGGCGGAAAGAAATAACCGCCAGCGGTTCATATCCAGCATTCAGAACGAGAGTGCGCATGCACGTACCTCTTCACGGCCGCACCCGTCAGGGGCACGAGGGCCGGCTGCCCTCGGCATGTCCGGGCTATGGATCGACACCACAAGAGTAAACAAAGAAGTGT
This sequence comes from Pseudarthrobacter sp. B4EP4b, assembly GCF_006680095.1. NCBI lineage: Bacteria > Bacillati > Actinomycetota > Actinomycetes > Micrococcales > Micrococcaceae > Pseudarthrobacter > Pseudarthrobacter sp. B4EP4b. The sequence continues at coordinate 57,900 of NZ_VHIJ01000030.1, forward strand.
GCTATCGGCTAATTCCGAGGAAGGGACAGGCCGTGTTCGTTCGCGACGGCAGCCGCGACCCGACTGCTTAAACGAACACAGCCCCTGCCTTGCGGCTGGGGCTGTGTTCGTTGCTGATGCGTCCGACTAAACGGACAGCGATGTCAGAAATATCAGTTGACGCGGATGAAGACGGGGCCGGAGCCAACGTTTGCGCTGAAAACAACAGTCTGGTTGCCGTTGTAGCCGCCGTGTACCGCCTGGCCGTTACCGGCGTAGACAGCGATGTGGGCCATGCCGGCGCCGCCATCGGCGTAGTAGATCAGGTCGCCCGGCTGCGCTTCAGCAGCGCTCACGGTACGTCCCAGGGAGAGGTAGCCGGCGGGCCAGTCGTGGAAGTTGATTCCGACGGCGGCCAGGGAGTTGGTGACCAGCATGGTGCAGTCCTGCATCACGCCGAGCTGGGCGTAGGCGGCGGAAAGGATGGCTGCACCCTTGCCGGACGCGGAAGCCTGGGCTGCGGGAGCGGCAGGAGCAGCGGCGGAAGCAACCTTGGCGGTGACCTTGGGAGCAGCAACGGGCTGGGCGGCAGGAGCGGGAGCGGCTTCCTGGACCTCAACCTCGGGTTCCGGAGCTTCCACCACGGGAGCCGGAGTGGTGGTCACTGCGGGCTTCTCGAAGGAAATGGCGATGGTGGACTCAGCCGAAATCGGAGCCTCAACCGTCGATTCAACTTCCAGGGTGGAAGCCGGAGCGGAGTCACGCTGGACGTTGGTGTCTGCGGCGTTGGCTGCCAGGCCGCTGGTCAGGACCAGGCCGGAAGCGGCAGCGATCACTGCTGCCTGGCGGCCGACGCCGCCTGCGTTGTCGCCGACAGCCTTGGCAATGATGGCGAGCGAGTTGGTTTTAGTGACCTCGGCGCGATGCCGTGCGGTTGCACGAGTAGTCATCAGTTCTCTCTTTCGTATTCCCCCGTCACCTTGTAGGCAGACAGGGGGTTTGGACGTGCCGGCATCTTGGGGGTACGCCGGCACGTCCCGAACGGGGATGTGTGATTTAGCGAAAAAGCTTGGGGGCAAAGAAAAGCCCTTGGACCCGGAGGTCGAAGAACTAGTTCATTGTGAAGAACGCGGAGGAGCCGGTGGCGGCTACCGCGTGCAGCAGCGTTCCCTGGGAGGGGTTCAGCGCGCTGATCATCATGCCGTTGCCAACGTAGATGCCAACGTGGGCGCCACCGTTCTGCATAACGAGGTCACCGGGCTGCGGAGTGGAGGTCGGCTTCATGGCCGTCCACGCGTTGGTGCGGGGGATGCTGATGCCGGCCTGGGCATAGACCCATTGCGTGAAGCCCGAGCAGTCCCAGCCCGTGACGGGGCTGGTGCCGCCCCATACGTACGAGTGGCCGATTCCGGTGTAGGCGATTGCGGCGATGCCCGAGGTGGAAGCAGAGGAGACAGTCTCGGCCAGCTTCTCCGTAGCGGAGGCAGCAGTACCGGTGGCAGCGTTTCCAGTAGCGGAGGCGGTGGACTGGGTGCGTACGGTCTGCACCTTGGGAGCGGCTGTGGTCTTGACCACCGGGCGCTCGAAGGACACGGTGGCCGTGGGGGCGGCAGTAACGGCAAGCGCGCTCTGGGCCGACCCGGACTCGGTGGAAGCGGAAACACCAGCGGTGTTGTCCGCGGCAGTGGCTGGCAGGCCCATGCTCAGGATCAGGCCGGAGGCAGCTGCGATGACTGCAGCCTGGCGACCAACTGTCCCGGCATTGGCACTAACGGCCTTGGACACAGTATCCAAGGGGTTGGTACGAACCGTTTGCGCACGGTGGCGCGCAGAATTATGGCGTGAAGACACGAAGGTAGCCTCTCCCAATGCCTGCGAGGTGAGCTGTCGGATTCGGATGGGAGTCACCCGGCCGCGCTGCTTCCTAGGAAGCTTTGCGACTTAACCCCAAGGCCCTTCCATGGAAAGGCCAAAATTGGTTCCCCCGCCCCTGCCAGACGATGTCATGCGAACGGACCTTGAGCGGTGGCAGAGCTAGGCAATCCGCACAAGAGCGTCAACTTCGGAAAAGTTGACGCGAGTTAGACGGTACAGCAGTTTTGAATGAATGTCACATTCAGGTCACGGCAAGTCAAGATCATCTGATAGTTCACCGTCATTTGACTAGAGCCAGCCAGTGGGATCAACCACTTCGCCGTTGACCTGGACCTCGAAGTGCAGGTGGCAGCCCGTGGAGGCTCCCGTGGTGCCGCTGAGCGCGATAACTTCCCCGCGCGATACGGTCTGCCCTTCCTTCACACTGGAGGACGACAGGTGGTTGTAGGTGGTTTCCAGCCCGTTCCCGTGGTCGATCACAACGCGGTTCCCGCCACCGAACTGGTGCCAGCCCACAAAGGTCACGGTTCCGGTGGCGGCGGCCATAACGGAGGTGCCGCACTGCGCCACATAGTCCTGTCCGCGGTGGAAGTCGCCGGTGCCGCCGGTGATGGGGCTGACGCGGTAGCCAAAGGGCGATGCGGTGGTCATCACGGCGAGCGGAGCGCCGAGGCTGCCGGCCGAGGCGGCGCGGCTGATGGCGCCCGCCGATTGTGCACTGAGCAGCTGCTTCAGCTTGCCGTCCGGATCAGCCTGGGTCACCACGGCGGAGCGGCTGAAGTCGATCTGCGCTCCGGCTTCGGCTGAAATCTGCGGCTGGGGCGCCACGGCGGAGGCGGCAACAGGCGTAGCGCCCGAAGCATCAGTGGCCATAACGGGACTGGTGGCCGGAACCGTGACCGTAAGGACCAGGCCGGTGGCGGCAAGGGCAACGCCGGCCTTTTGGCCGATGCCGCTGGCGGACGCGAACTCGGTAATCTGGCGGAGGGGACCCCGACGGCGGCGCGCATCACGGTGGAGATCGCGGGGGCGCTCCGAGGTGATGACTTCGACAACACGCGGTGTCGAAGCGGGGCCCGCCGCGCGGCGGCGTCCCCTGGAATTCTGCATGGTCAAGAAGGGTTCCTCTCTGGAAAGCCTGCGAAGTTAGCTGTCGGATTCGGGTCAGAGAGTTCAAAGACCCGGTCCGCCGTAAGCAAGCTTCGGCACAGAGATATCCCGGGAGGGATCCTTCACTGGAAGAGGCTTGCTGCTGACGGACTTCACCCCAAGGCAGTCCCCCGCTGCCGCTTGTGGTTCCCCCGCCTCTGCCAGTTACGACTCGTGCTCCTGATCCGCTGGCAGAGCTCGGCTCCAGATCAGGTAACGCTTTAATATCAACGCTTGGTTCAACTATAGGGGCTTAAGGCCCTTAGTAACAATTCCGTTATCTTTGGGTATATGCCCCGTGATGGGGTAGTCAGCCCCTTAAGCTGCAGGCTGGCGAATGGCGACAAACACGTGCGCGGCCACCTCGGGCGGCAGTTCCAGCGCCCCTTCAATACCCGGAACCCGTACCGAAATGTAATCGCCCACCCGCTCCAGGGCCACTGCGGCGCCCGGCCGGATACCGCCCTCGTCGAGCTGGGACAGCAGTTCCGGTTCCACTTGAATGGGTTCTGCAAGCCGGCTCACAGTCACCTCTGATGCCGGACCATAGGACTTCATCGCATCCAGGAGGCTGATGGCGCCGTCGGCAAAACCCAGGGACGGCGTGCCGCCCAGGGCTGCCAGGCCGGGAATCGGATTTCCGTACGGTGATTCGGTGGGGTGGTTGAGCAACTCGTAGATGCGCCGCTCCACCCGTTCGCTCATCACATGTTCCCAGCGGCAGGCTTCGTCATGGACGTAGGCCCAGTCCAGTCCGATCACATCGGCAAGCAGGCGCTCGGCGAGCCGGTGCTTGCGCATAACCTCCGTTGCGCGCTTGCGGCCCGTTTCCGTGAGTTCCAGATGCCGGTCTCCGGAGACAACCACCAGCCCGTCCCGCTCCATCCTGCCGATGGTCTGGGAGACGGTGGGCCCGGAGTGGCGGAGCCGTTCGGCGATGCGCGCACGAAGAGCAACGATGTTCTCTTCCTCAAGCTCCAAAATGGTCCGAAGGTACATCTCCGTAGTGTCGATCAGATCCGTCATCCAGCTCAGCTCCTCGAGCGCAGTACCTTGCGTTGTCCCACCGTATCGCCATACACCGCGACGTAGTCCGTGGAAAAGCTTAGCCTATTTTGACTTTGTCCGAATAGTTCGCACGTGTGCTACGGGGGCGTCTCATTGACTGGACTATGACGGTCCGGGTTCCCGCGGAATCAGCGCTTCAGGCAGAATGAGGAAGGCCCTGGTTGCAGTCACCGCAGACTGCCGGCCGCCAACACCCGTCCGGACCACAGTTATGTCCATGCCGAAATTGGAGCACCCGTGAGCGAAACCAGCATCACTATTCCCGCCGATCTCCTCCCCAAGGACGGACGGTTCGGCGCCGGGCCTTCCAAGGTCCGGCAGGAGCAGATTGATGCCCTGTCAGCCGCGTCAAAGGACATCCTCGGCACCTCCCACCGCCAGGCCCCGGTCAAGAACCTCGTGGGCTCCGTCCGCGAGGGACTAAGCCAGTTCTTCCGGGCACCTGAAGGGTACGAGGTAGTTCTTGGCGTGGGCGGTTCCACGGCATTCTGGGACATCGCCAGCTTCGGCCTGGTCGAGAAGAAGGCGCAGCATCTTTCCTTTGGTGAGTTCGGCTCCAAGTTTGCCGCAGCCACCAACAAGGCACCCTTCCTTGAGGCGTCCTCCATCATCAAGTCCGAGCCCGGCACCCGCCCCTCCGCGCAGGCTGAAGCCGGCGTGGACGTTTACGCCTGGCCGCAGAACGAGACCAGTACCGGCGTCTCTGCTCCCGTACAGCGCGTCTCTGGCGCGGACGAGGGCTCGCTTGTCCTGGTGGACGCCACCTCTGCTGCCGGCGGCCTGGACGTCGACGTGGCACAGAGTGACGTTTACTACTTTGCCCCGCAGAAGAACTTTGCCTCCGACGGCGGGCTGTGGCTTGGCCTGTTCTCCCCTGCCGCCCTGGAACGCGCCGCCCGGATCAAGGCCGGCGACCGCTGGATCCCCGACTTCCTGGACCTGCAGACCGCCATCGACAACTCCCGCCTGAACCAGACGTACAACACGCCCTCGCTGTCCACCCTGGTGACGCTGGATGCACAGGTGCAGTGGTTGAACTCCAACGGTGGCCTGGACTTCGCGTCCAAGCGCACCGCCGATTCCGCCGGCCGCATCTACAGCTGGGCCGAGGCTTCCGGGTTCGCCACTCCCTTCGTCACTAACCCGGACGAGCGCTCAAACGTCATCGCCACCATCGACTTCGACGAGTCCGTGGACGCAGCCGCAGTGGCCAAGGTCCTGCGCGCCAACGGCATCGTGGACACCGAGCCCTACCGCAAGCTGGGCCGCAACCAGCTCCGCATCGCAACGTTCGTGGCCATCGAGCCGGCCGATGTTTCGGCCCTGCTGGAAAGCATCGACTACGTCGTGGGCGAGCTGCGCAAGTAGCCAGGAGGCTTTAACGTACGACGGCGCCGCCCGGGTTCATCCCGGACGGCGCCGTTCGTTTGTGGTCAGGAAGTCCTTGCTTCGTCGCCGGGCTGCCCGCCGTCGTCGTCAGGCTCCCCGTCCCCGGACTCCTGGTCCTGCTCCTGTTCCCCTGCGGCCGGCCCAGCTGCTGCGTCGTCCGCCGCAGCAGGTTCCGCCGAAGCTGGCTCCTGGACGCCAGGCTCAACCTCAGCAGTTTCCTGCTCCGGTTCCTGCTCATCTTCGGGCCGGACCCGCTCCGCCCACGGAACCCATTCCGGGGCAAGGATGGAGTCCTCGGACGGCAGCAGACCCAACTCGTTGACCGTGACCACCTTGGAGCGTGAGTTCCGGGTCAGGACCGCGAACCATTGCCAGCCACCGTAGCCGGGCAGCCGGGACTCAAAAAGATGCGTCACCAGGCGGTCGCCTTCGCTCCTGGCTGCCAGGTGCCGACCAATATCCTTTGCCGCCGTAATGCCTTCGATCGCCGTCCGGGCAGTGTCCACCGCGGCGGCAAGAAAGGCGTCGGGCTTGCCGGTCCGCCATACAGGCACACCTGCACGCGGCTTGGGGCTCCGCACCGGCGCAGGCGCGGCGGCCCGTGATGCGGCGGTGGCGGTAACCGGCTCCTGCTGTTCCGGTTCCCGGGACGCGAACTCCCGGGACTCAACTGCCGGCTGCGGCTGATCAGCTTCCGAACTCATCAGGGCCTAAACGTCCAGCTCGTCGGCAACCTTACGCAGGGCGGCGGCGATGGCCTTGCCCTTGTTGCCTTCCGGGTATTTGCCTTTGGAGAGCGTTCCGGAAAGATTGTCCAGCACGCTCACCAGGTCCTGGACCAGCGGGGCAAGATCGCGGGCGCTGGGCCGTTTCGCCTTGGCGATGGACGGCGTCTTATCCAGCACGCGCAGTCCCAGGGCCTGGGCACCCTTACGTCCGTCGGCGACCCCGAACTCAACGCGGGTGCCGGCCTTCAGCTCCGTGACACCCTCGGGCAGCGAGGATTTGGGCAGGAACACTTCCTGGCCGTCTTCGCCCGCAAGGAATCCGAAGCCTTTGTCCTTGTCATACCACTTGACCTTGCCGGTAGGCACGTAATCAACCTTCTTCGTTCTGACGTCTTGAGACACGGCCAGCCGTCACCGCATCCGCATTGTTGTGCGGGTTCAGGGTATGGCGGCTGAAGACCGTGTTGGTCTGTATCCCTCAAGGTTATCCTGAACGATGCCCTAATCCTGCTTTCAACGGCGCCCGGGGACGCATGCCCGCACTGTCGGACCGGGCTGTTAGCGTTACGTCCATGACTCCCTCGCGTTACCGGCGGCCCCTGACGATTTTCGCCGCGGTTATTGCCGTGCTCTCGCTGGCGGCGGTGGCTGCCGTCATGGCGTTTGCGTTCGCCGGTGCGGTAGCCCCCGCCTGGGTCACTTACACCGCGCTGTACGGGCTGCCGCTGGCGTTCCTCCTGATGCTGTTCCTTGTCCTGGACAGCGTCGCCGGGCGCCGCCGGGCAGGAAAACCGGACGGGCGGTAACGTTGGACTGATGTCCCTTATTCGCGCGCTCAGCAAGGACCTGGAGGCCCGCAGCGACGATTCGTTGCGGTCCCTGTTCGACGCGCGGCCGGACCTCATCTCCCCCGCCGTTCCCGATTTCGCCGCCCTCGCTGCCAGGGCCAGCGGAAGGGTCAGCGTCCAGCGCGCCCTGGAGCGCCTTAACCGGCCCCAGATGCAGGTCCTGGAAACCCTCCATCTGTGTACAAACACCGATACCAAGCACAGCGCGTCAGCCGCGGGCCTGCGCACCCTTATTTCGGGGTCCACCCTTGCGGCCGTGGAACGCATCCTGGCGTCGCTGCAGGAACTGGCGCTGGTACACCGTGCCGAACCGCCGCACGGAACTCCAGCCGGCAAGCAGCGCTACTACCTTCCGGTGGGCAGCCTCAAGGACGTGGTGGGGATATACCCGGCGGGGCTGGGACGGAGCTACACCGAACTGGTGCGCCTCCAGCCCGCGTTCGCGCAGCGGGCCGTCCAGCTTGTTTCCGAACTCCACCGCAGCGGCGTCGCCATCCATGGCGCCACAACGCCTATGGAGGCGGCGCTGGCGCTGCAGCACTGGACGTCCTCCCCAGAGGCACTGCACAGCATCCTGTCCACGGCCCCCGAACGGACCACCACGCTGCTCGCCAAATTCCGTAACTGGGCCATGGGTGCCGTCCCCCAGGCCCAGCGCAAGGCATCCATCGCCACTGAGGGATCCGACGTCGGGCCTGTCGACTGGCTCCTGGCCCGCGGCCTGCTGGTGCCGCTGGACGCCGCCCACGTGGAACTGCCGCACAGCGTGGGACTTTCCCTGCGCGGCGGGGCCATTATCAATGACTTCACGTTGTCGCCGCCGGTCCCTGAACTGGGCCGCACCAGCGCCGCCCTGCGCCGCAACGCCGCGCTGGGCGCCATCGCGGAAACCCTGCGGCTGGTGGGCGAAATGCTCCATGCCGTGAAGGAACAGCCGCTGGCCACGCTCCGCAGCGGAGGCGTGGGCGTCCGGGAGATGAGGCGGCTGGCTGACGTCCTCCGGATCGACCAGCAACGCGTCGGGCTGCTCCTGGAGCTCTGCGGGCTTGCCGGCCTGATCCGGTTGGACGTCGACTCGTCCTCGTGGATGCAGCCGCCCGAATTGGAGTGGCTGGTCCTGCCCCGGCAGGAACAATGGCTCTGGCTGGTAAACGCCTGGCTGGCCAGCGAGCGCGTACCGTCCATGGTGGGCCAACCCATCAGCGGGACACCCGGAGCAGCGGCAGGGCACCGGGCTGCATCGGGGAGCACGGTCATAGCGTTATCGGCCGAAGCGCAGCGGCCTGACGCCCCCGTGGTGCGCAAGCGGATCCTGGAAATCCTCAACGAACTCACCCAGGAGGCGGCGGCACCGGACGGAACCGCGCCGGTCCTTGATGCTGCCGCAGTCCTGCAGCGCGCCGAGTGGGCGCAGCCGCGGATGGCCCGGCGCTTCAGCTCCCTGATCCGGGGTGTGCTGGCCGAAGCGGAAATCCTCGGTTTGCTGGGTTCCGGAGCGCTCAGCCAGCTGGGAAGCGCCATCGCCGGCGACGACCCCGACGCCGCACTCACCATCCTTGGTGAGCACCTGCCGGCAGAGCTGAACCACGTGCTGCTCCAGGCGGATCTTACTGCGGTGGCGCCCGGCTACCTTGCTCCGGCGCTCAGCGAAAAACTGCTGCTGATGGCGGACGCGGAAGGCCAGGGGCCGGCCACCATCTACCGGTTCTCACCGGAGTCCATCCGCCGCGCCTTGGACGCCGGGCACGATGCCGCGGTCTTGCTGGACTTTCTGCGGGAGCACTCGGCCACAGCCGTTCCCCAACCGCTGCAGTACCTCGTGGAGGATACGGCGGCACGCCACGGCAGGCTGCGGGTGGGTGTGGCGGCCAGCTTCATCCAGAGCGAGGATGAGGCGGGCCTGCTTGAACTGCTGCGGGGGCCCAAAGCCGAGGGGCTCGGCCTGGTCCGGATTGCTCCCACCGTCCTGATTTCTTCGGCTCCCCCGCGCGAAACAGCGCAGGTGTTGCGCAGCCTGGGTCTCTCCCCGTCGCTGGATGAATCGGAACAGCCCGTACTCCGGCTCCGGCGTGTTCCCGCCCCGCATGCCCCTTCCCGGCCCGTCTACACCGCCCCGCGGACAGCACCGGAACCTGAGGAAATACAAGCCCAGCTGGACGTGCTCCGCCACCGCCCGGCCGCCGTCGTAAGCCCTGCCGGGCAGGCGGATTTCGGCTCCGAGGCGGCCACCCAGCTGGGGCTGGAGGCCCTGCAGCGCGCCATCCGGCTGAAGCAGCGGATCAGCATGAACGTGGTGGACGGCATGGGGAATGCCAACCTGGAGATCGTTGTTCCACTCTCAGTGAGCGGCGGGCGCGTCCGGGTCTTCGACCCCGCGAAGGACACCGAACGGGTTCTTTCCATCCACCGCATCATCGACATTGAGGCTGCAGAGGAACTGCACCAGTGAAGGACTTCCCCGCGTGAACGACGGACCCCTGATTGTCCAGAGCGACAAAACCATCCTCCTCGAGGTGGACCATGAGCTCGCCACCGAAGCCAGGCACGCCATCGCGCCGTTTGCTGAACTGGAACGCGCACCGGAGCATGTCCACAGCTACCGGCTGACGCCGCTGGGACTGTGGAATGCCCGCGCCGCCGGACTGGACGCCGAAAAGGTCCTGGACACGTTGCTGAAGTATTCGCGCTTTCCGGTGCCGCACTCGCTGCTGATCGATGTCGAGGAAACCATGTCGCGGTACGGCCGGCTGCGCCTGGAAAAGGACCCGCAGCATGGGCTGGTCATGCGCACGGACGACTACCCCGTGCTCGAAGAAGTGATCCGGTCCAAAAAGATCCAGCCCCTCCTGGGTCCGCGGATCGACGGCGAAACGGTAGTCGTTCACGCTTCCCAGCGCGGGCAGCTCAAGCAGCTGCTGCTCAAGATCGGCTGGCCGGCCGAGGACCTTGCCGGCTACGTGGACGGCACCCCGCACCTGATCGCCCTCAATGAGGACGGCTGGAAGCTGCGGCCCTACCAGCAGATGGCCAGCGACAATTTCTGGGCCGGCGGCAGTGGCGTGGTGGTGCTTCCCTGCGGGGCGGGCAAAACCCTGGTGGGCGCGGCGGCGATGGCCACCGGCTCCACCACCACCCTGATCCTGGTCACCAACACCGTGGCCGCCCGGCAGTGGAAGGACGAACTGCTTAAGCGCACGTCCCTCACCGAGGGCGAGATCGGCGAATACTCGGGGGCCCTGAAGGAAGTCCGCCCCGTCACCATTGCCACATACCAGGTGCTCACCACCAAGCGCGGCGGGCTGTATCCGCACCTGGAACTGGTGGACGGGCATGACTGGGGCCTGATCATCTACGACGAGGTCCATTTGCTGCCTGCCCCGATATTCCGGATGACGGCGGACCTGCAGGCCCGGCGCCGCCTGGGCCTGACCGCAACCCTGGTGCGTGAAGACGGCCGGGAGGGCGAGGTCTTCAGCCTGATCGGACCGAAGCGCTACGACGCGCCGTGGAAGGACATCGAGTCCCAGGGCTACATCGCCCCTGCCGACTGTGTGGAGGTCCGCGTGGACCTGCCGCGGGACGAGCGCGTCGCCTACGCGATGGCCGAGGACGCCGACAAGTACCGGCTCTGCGCCACGTCCGAATCAAAGACGCAGGTGGTGGAGCAGCTCGTGGCGCGGCACAGCGGGGAGCAGCTGCTGGTCATCGGCCAGTACATTGACCAGTTGGACGAGCTCGGCGAGCGCCTCCACGCGCCCGTCATCAAGGGTGATACCTCGGTCAAGGTGCGCCAGAAGCTCTTTGATGCCTTCCGGGCCGGGGAGCTCCAGACGCTTGTGGTGTCCAAAGTGGCCAACTTCTCCATCGACCTGCCCGAGGCGTCGGTGGCAATCCAGGTCTCCGGTTCCTTCGGATCGCGGCAGGAGGAAGCACAGCGGCTGGGCCGGCTGCTGCGGCCCAAGAAGGACGGCCGGGCTGCAAGGTTCTACTCGCTGGTGGCCCGGGATACTTTGGACCAGGACTTCGCCGCCAAGCGCCAGCGGTTCCTCGCCGAACAGGGTTATGCCTACCGGATCATGGACGCCAAGGACGTGGAAAAAGCGGAGTAGTCCTCTCCGGCGGCTTCCCTCCCCGGGCTCACTGCGGTACAGCACATACTGAAAGCATGCGACGTCCTGTGGAACCCTTTGTACCGCAACCCGGCCAGGAATCCGTTTGGGACTATCCGCGGCCACCGCGCGTGGAGCCCAGTGAAGAACGGATCCAGATCGTCTTGGGCGGTGAGCTCATCCTTGACGCCTCTCAGTCACTGCGCGTTCTGGAGACCAGCCACCCGCCGGTCTACTACTTCCCCCGGGAAGCCTTCGGGGCCGGCACGCTTGAGCCGGCAACGGGAAGCAGCTATTGCGAGTTCAAGGGGACGGCACGGTACCTCGATGTTATTGGCGGCGGCACGGTGGCCCCTGCGGCGGCGTGGTTCTACCCTGAACCGTCGCCGGGCTTCACCGCACTGGCCGGTTACGTGGCCCTGTACCCCGGCCGGATGGACCACTGCGAGGTGGACGGCGAGCGTATCCGTCCCCAGGGCGGCTCGTTCTATGGCGGGTGGATCACCAGCAGGGTGGTGGGCCCGTTCAAGGGCGAACCGGCAACGGCGTTCTGGTGAATCGCTGCTCCTGCCCGCACTCCTTCTTCACAACGGCCTTCCAACAAATATCCAGACAACTCCCAGAGTCTGGGAGCATGATGGGAACATGAACAAGAACGGCCCTGAAGCGAAGCTCCTTGTGGTGGACGATGAACCCAACATCCGCGAGCTGCTGTCCACCTCCCTGCGGTTCGCCGGATTCGACGTGGTCTCCGCAGCCAACGGACGCGACGCCCTTGCCGCCGCCGACCTGCATTCACCGGACCTCGCCGTCCTGGACGTGATGCTCCCGGACATGGACGGGTTCACCGTCACCCGGCGGCTCCGCGCTTCAGGCAAGCACTTCCCCGTCCTGTTCCTGACCGCCAAGGACGACACCGAGGACAAAGTCACCGGCCTCACCGTCGGCGGTGACGATTACGTCACCAAGCCCTTCAGCCTGGACGAGGTAGTGGCCAGGATCCGCGCCGTCCTGCGCCGGACGCAGCCCTTGCTCGACGACGACGCCGTGATCCGGGTGGATGACCTGGAACTCGACGACGACGCCCACGAAGTCCGCCGCGGGGGCACCGTCATCGAACTCTCCCCCACCGAGTTCAAGCTGCTCCGCTACCTCATGCTCAACCCCAACCGGGTGCTGTCCAAGTCGCAGATCCTGGACCACGTGTGGGAATACAACTTCAACGGTGACGCCTCCATCGTGGAGTCCTACATCTCCTACCTCCGCCGGAAGGTGGATATCGATCCTGAAGCTCCAGCCCTGATCCAGACCAAGCGTGGCGTGGGGTACGTGCTTCGGACGGCAGAAAAGCGCTGACCTTGCTCCAGCGTTGGAAGTCGGCCTCCCTCAGGACGCAGCTCGTGGCCATGATCATGGCCCTGCTGATCGTTGCACTGACCGTGACCGGCGCGGGAACCCTGACCCTGCTTCACAGCTACCTGCAAGGCCAAGTGGATGACAAGCTGTATGCCGCCGTCGAGCTGGCCGGAAAGCAGCGCTCCTTCACGCAGCTGCAGACCCCCAATCCTCCGGTTCCCACCGACTACTCCTTGATACTTTTTGTCCCGGGACAGGAACCCTATCCGTTTGGTGGTGACGCCGAGAAGCATCCGGACATCAATTCCATCAGCGTTGAGCAAGCCCAGGCCCGCGGAGTGGTCCCGTACCAGGTGAGGGGTACCGACGGGCAGAACTGGCGGGTTGTTGCGGTGACCGTCCAGACCAACCAGACCACGGCGGTTGTTGTCATCGGGCTGCCGCTGCAGAGCGTCGATGATGTGCTGAAACACGCCACGCTCGTGGTCACAGGCGTTGGCCTCCTGACCCTGCTGCTGGCGTCCCTGATCGCAAGCTGGACCGTGTCGCGGTCCTTCCGGCCGCTGGCCAGGGTGGAGAAGACGGCAGCCGCGATTGCCGCCGGCGACCTCTCCCGCCGTGTGGAAGTGGAGAACCCGGGCACCGAGCTGGGCCGGCTGAGCAGTTCGCTGAATGCGATGCTCGCCCACATCGAAACGGCGTTCGCCGCCCGGACGGCCTCGGAGGCGAGGATGCGCCGGTTCGCTGCCGACGCCTCACACGAACTTCGGACCCCGCTGGTGACCATCCGCGGTTTTTCCGAGCTGTACCGGCACGGTGCGTTAACCACTGACGAGGACGTTGCCACCGCCATGGGAAGGATCGAGAGCGAAGCCAAGCGCATGGGCTCCATGGTGGAGGACTTGTTGCTGCTGGCCCGCCTTGACGAGCAGCGCCCGTTGCAGCGCAAGCCGGTGGACCTGCAACTGATCGCCCATGATGCGGTGGTGGATACGCAGGCCAGCTCGCGGTCGCGGGTGATCTCCCTGGTGGGGCTCGACGGCGGCTCCGCGGCACCTGCGCCCGTGCTGGGCGACGAGGCCAAGCTCCGGCAGGTGGTGGGCAATCTGGTGGGCAACGCCCTGCGGTACACCCCTGACGACACCCCCATTGAACTGGCTGTTGGTGTCCACGTTTCAGGGGACGGGCAGGAGCGGTCCGTTATCGAAGTCCGCGACCATGGACCGGGTATCTCCGAGGAGGATGCGTCCAAGGTTTTTGAACGCTTCTACCGTGCCGACACGTCCCGCACCCGTGAGACCGGCGGCAGCGGCCTGGGCCTGGCCATTGTGGCCGCTATTGTCGGATCCCACGGCGGTTCGGTGCGGGTTGCCACTACCGACGGCGGCGGGGCCACCCTGGTGGTTAGCCTTCCCAAGCGCGAAGACGCGCCGATGGAGGCCAAAGCCGAGGGCAGCGACGAGGTTATCCACATATAGCTTTCGGCCGTGGCACCGTTAGCCGGCGCATCCCTAGGCTCATTGCAGACGTCCGGAGAAGCCGGGCACGGGAGCACATACTGCTGCCCGCTACAGCGAAAGGCACTGCCATGAGCATCATCTCTGTCGATACCGAACTCCTGCAGCTCAAGTCGGCCAACGTCCAGGCAACGGTGGAGCGGATCAGCGCCGACGTCCAGGCCATGAAACGGGGACTGGACGAGCTTCAGGGCTCCTGGCGCGGCTCCGCAGCCACCAACTTCCAGGCGCTGGTCACGGAATGGACCATCACGCAGGGCCGGGTGGAGTCTTCGCTGGCGTCCATCAACATGGCACTGGCCTCGGCGGCTGCCACGTACGCGCAGGCAGAGCAGGGGAATACCCAGCGGTTCAGCTAGGCCCACCGCCGGACACCCGCTCGTAGCCTTCGTCAGGCCTCGGGCGTGCCCTGGTGGAACCGCAGCCGCCAGCGCTCACCGTCAAGCACCCACAGGGAGCTCCGGAGGGTTGTGCCTGAGCGCGCGAAGCTCCGGTAGGTCAGCAGCACGGCGCCGGGGCCCACACGGTCCGCGCCGATGATCTCGATGTCGGTCCGCTCGCCCGGGTCCTCTTCCAGCGCCATCATCATGGCATCCCGGGTCCAGACCCGGCCGGAGCTGCCGATTTCCAGGAAGTCAGGGTGCAGGAGGACGGCTGTCCTGCCAATATCACCGCGCACCAGGGGGCCCAGCAGTTCCCGCTCCAGCTGCTCCACAAGTGCTTCGGGCGGCGCCGTTTCAGCCGGGCCGGTTCCGGCGAGGTCGAAAGCCCCGTCACCAAGCTGGGCGAAATCCAGCTGGGCGTAGTCCTGGCTGGTGTCCTGCCGGGTCGGCTCCTGCTGGTTGAACAGGTCAGGCTCCCGGACGGCCGCCGCCGGAGTGTGGACCGGGCTGGCAGACGTCCCCGCAGTACGTGCTCCCGAGGCAGGAAGGTGGTGTGCACCGGGGAAGCCGGGCCCTGAGCGGGCGGCCACACCCTGCTGGTAGGCAGTGGCAGCAGCCCGGGCACGCTCGTCGGCGGCTTCGTTCAGGTCGTGCCCGGCGTGGCCCTTGACCCATTCGAACCGGTATTTGCGCCCCGCCAGTTCCCGGTCCAGTTCCTTGAGCAGGTCAACGTTCAGCACGGGCTTGCCGTCCGCCTTACGCCAGCCCTTCCGCTTCCAACCTGGCATCCATTTGGTGATGGAGTTGATGACGTACTGGCTGTCGCAGAGGATGTGCAGGTCCTCTTCGGGAACATGGGCAGTGGCCCGCAGCAGATCCAGGACAGCCATCAGCTCGCCCTGGTTGTTGGTCCCGTGCGGCCATCCGCCGGCGCGCCAGCAGTCGTCGTCCACGTACCAGGCCCAGCCTGCCGGGCCGGGATTTCCCAAAGCCGAACCGTCGGCCGCTGCTGTAATCGTCACCGGTCCATCCTGCCAGAAGACACCGACAAACAGAGGGTCGGGCCCCGCTTCCGGCCACTGCTGCCTGCTGGGACCGCTGCCTGCCCTCACCGGACGAAGGAACACCCCTTGCCAGGAAAGCGTTTACCGAAACTCCTTGACGGCGGCATCGGCGCCCGGCACAATCGGATGTCATACGAGAAAACGCTTTCTCTGATCCAGGCCAGGCGGGTGAGTACCCGTGGCCAACAAGGGAGAAGGCGTTTCCACCAGAACAAGGAAGGCACATCGATGACGATTCCAACCGGCAGGCGGAGGAAATTCCAGCTGGGCGCAGTAGCAGTGGCCCTCTCCCTCCTGGCAACAGGATGCGGCGCGTCCGGCGGTTCCGGCAACAGCGAGGAAGTGACGCTGCGGTTTGCCTGGTGGGGAAACGAGTACCTTAACGCGCAGACCGAAAAAGTCATTGACGCTTTCGAAGCCGAGCACCCGAATATCAAGATCGAATCCGAGCCTGGTGAGTGGGCCAGCTACTGGGATAAGCTCGCCACCAAGACGGCTGCGAACGACGCGCCGGATGTCATCCAGATGGACCAGAAGTACATCGCCGAATACGGCGGACGCGGTGCCCTCCTTGATTTGTCCAAGCAGAAGGGTATCGACACCTCCAAGCTGGACAAGGAGGCGCTGGCATCAGGCCAGTACGACGACGCCCAGTATGGCTTGAGCACAGGCCAAAATGCCTACGTGGTCATGGCCAACACCAAAGTCTTTGAGGCGGCCAATGTTCCCCTCCCGGATGACACGAAGTGGACCTGGGATGACTTCATGGCCACGGCCGCCAAGATCAGCGCAACAGGTGACGGCAAGAACTACGGCGCGGCTTACGGCACCAACGAAGCGGACCTGATCATCTGGCTGCGGCAGCACGGCGAGAACCTCTATTCAGAGGACGGCAAGCTGGATTTCGATACCTCGACGGCTGCCTCCTTCTGGGAGCGCCTGAAGGAACAGCGTGATTCGAAGGCCAGCCCGCCCGCTACTGTCGCCACCGAAGACGCCGGCGCGGGGCTGGAAGAAAGCCTCTTCGGCACCAACAGGGTGGGCATGGCCTGGTGGTGGACAAACCAGCTCGGTTCCCTTGAGGCGACCACCGGCAGCAGCATCAAGATGCTCCGCGCGCCCAGCACTGACGGCTCCGCTGCAGGGAACGGCATGTACTACAAGCCCACCATGTTCTGGTCCGCCTCCTCCCGCTCAAAGCATCCGGAAGAGGCAGCCACCTTCATCAACTACCTGGCCAACAGCCCTGAAGCCGGGGCGATCCTGATGACTGACCGGGGCGTACCCACCAACCCGGAGATCGTGGAGGGCATCACGCCCTCGCTGAAGCCTGCGGACACCACAGTGGTCAGCTTCCTGAAGGACATCGCCGCGGATATCAAGGAAGCACCGCCGGTTCCGCCCGTGGGCGCCGGTAGCGTGCAGAACGTCATCAAGCGGTACACCGATGAAGTTCTTTACGACCGCCTCACGCCGCAGGCAGCTGCTGACGCATTCAAAAAGGAAGTTGAAGGAATGCTGGCCAGCGCCAGGAAGTAAAACTCCTGCTGGACAAAACAAATGCGGCCCCCTCGCAAGAGGGGGCCGCATTTATGTATTCGCGGGACCAGGCCCGGCAGGGAAGGCTTAGAAGCCGCCCATGCCGCCCATGTCGTCGCCGCCGCCAACCGGGGCAGCGTTCTTCTCGGGCTTGTCGGCCACAACTGCCTCGGTGGTGAGGAAGAGACCGGCAATGGAGGCCGCGTTCTGCAGGGCAGAGCGGGTCACCTTGACGGGGTCGTTCACGCCGGCAGCCAGCAGGTCGACGTACTCGCCGGTTGCGGCGTTCAGGCCGTGGCCTGCGGGCAGGCCGCGGACCTTGTCGACAACAACGCCCGGCTCCAGGCCGGCGTTGAAGGCGATCTGCTTCAGCGGGGCATCGATGGCAACGCGGACGATGTTCGCACCGGTTGCTTCGTCGCCGGACAGCTGGAGGTTGGCGAATGCCTTGGCACCGGCCTGGATGAGGGCCACGCCGCCACCGGCCACGATGCCTTCTTCAACAGCAGCCTTGGCGTTGCGCACTGCGTCTTCGATGCGGTGCTTGCGCTCCTTGAGCTCAACCTCGGTTGCGGCACCGGCCTTGATGACTGCAACGCCGCCGGCCAGCTTGGCCAGGCGCTCCTGCAGCTTCTCGCGGTCGTAGTCCGAATCCGAGTTTTCGATCTCGGCGCGGATCTGGGCCACGCGGCCGGCGATCTGGTCGGCGTCGCCGGCACCTTCGACGATGGTGGTCTCGTCCTTGGTGACAACAACCTTGCGTGCCTTGCCCAGGAGCTCCAGGCCGGCGTTCTCCAGCTTGAGGCCAACTTCTTCGGAGATGACCTGGCCACCGGTGAGGACGGCGATGTCGGCGAGCTGTGCCTTGCGGCGGTCACCGAAGCCCGGAGCCTTGACGGCGACGGACTTGAAGGTGCCGCGGATCTTGTTGACGATCAGGGTGGCCAGGGCCTCGCCCTCGATGTCCTCGGCGATGATCAGCAGCGGCTTGTTGGACTGCATGACCTTTTCGAGGACAGCAACCAGTTCCTTGACGTTGGAGATCTTGGAGTTGACGATCAGGATGTACGGATCCTCGAGGACCGTTTCCTGGCGCTCTGCGTCGGTGACGAAGTAGGCGGAGATGTAGCCCTTGTCGAAGCGCATGCCTTCGGTGAGCTCAAGCTCCAGGCCGAAGGTGTTGGACTCCTCGACCGTGATGACGCCTTCCTTGCCCACCTTGTCCAGGGCTTCGGCGATGAGGGCACCGATTTCCTCGTCACCGGCGGAGATGGACGCCGTTGCGGCGATCTCTTCCTTGGTTTCGATTTCCTTGGCGGAGTTCAGCAGTTCGGCGGTGACGGCCTCAACGGCCTTCTCGATGCCGCGCTTGAGGGACAGCGGGTCGGCGCCGGCAGCAACGTTGCGCAGGCCTTCCTTAACCAGTGCCTGTGCCAGCACGGTTGCCGTGGTGGTACCGTCGCCGGCGACGTCGTCCGTCTTCTTGGCAACTTCCTTGACCAGCTCAGCGCCGATCTTCTCGTAAGGATCGTCCAGCTCGATCTCCTTGGCGATGGAAACACCATCGTTGGTGATCGTGGGGGCGCCCCACTTCTTCTCGAGGACGACGTTGCGTCCACGCGGGCCGAGGGTGACCTTAACGGCGTCGGCGAGGATGTTCAGACCCCGCTCAAGGCCGCGGCGTGCCTCTTCATCAAATGCAATGATCTTGGCCATAACGGCAGTAGTCCTTTCGGGACAGTCGTTAAGAATGAACCTTCGCTGCAGTGCCCGCGACGGACGATCCTTCGCCATCGGCCTCTGTATGCCTCCGGCTGCGGATCTCACTCCAGTTAGGTGTTTCTTCGCTCCTCGACCGGTGCAGCGCGCCGCGGGCCGGAACCAGCTTTGCTTTAGCAGTCGGTACGTCAGAGTGCTAACTCAATAATTAGCACTCCCCACGTTAGAGTGCAAGCGAATAAGCCTGCTTTGCCCCGTTTAGCCGAGGGCGAAGCTCAGCCCGCTGCCCGTCCGGCGGTCTCCCGGCCGCTCGGCACAGGATTGTTGTCGGCCGCGTAGGTATAGACGGTAAAGGTGGCGGTGGTGATGTCCCCGTTGGCGTCGAAGGCAATCGGGCCCGATTCGCCGTCGTAATTAATATCGGGGCGGGTCATGAGCGCTGCCCGGCAGTCCTTGTAGGTCAGGCAGGCATCGGCCTCCGGTTTCCCGGAGGATCCTTCCACCGCTCCTCCGGAGGCGGAGATCAGGTTGGCGGCGATGGAGCGTCCGGCGTCATCCTGCGCCCTGGCGGCAGCCAAGGCGGCAACGGTCACAGCGTCGTAGGCCTCGGCGGCGTAGGACACATCCTTCAGGCCTGCGTCCACCGTGAGCAATCTGGCCTGAAAGTCGGCGTCGGGAAGCTGCCCGGCAACCACCGCGCGGGCGCCATCGAGGAACTTGGCGGGCAGCCGGGAGCTGTAGCGGGCAAAGGCACCGTCGCTGAGGATGATCCGCTTCCCGTCCACACCGGCGTTGGCGAGTTCGGCCAGGACACCCTGGGCACCGTCCCGGGCGATGACAATCACAGCATCCGCCCGGGCCTTGCCGACCTCCGCGGCAGCAGGGCCAGCCTCGCCCGGTTTGAAGTCTTTGGTGGCTGCCACGTGCATTCCGGCCTGTTCCGCAGCGGTGGCGACGGCGGCTGACACGTCCGTGCCGTAGGAACCGTCCTGGTGCATCACGGCCACAGTTGTGGCGCCGGCGTCCTTGGCGAGCTTCACGAGGACGGGGCCCTGTGCGACGTCGGCAGCTGCGGTCCGGAAGTAATAGCCGCCGCTGTTGGAGGTGCTGAGGCCGGCGGCCGTGTTGGCGGGCGAGATGAGGGGTGTCCGGGCGCGGGACAGGATGTCTATTGCAGCGGCGGCGTGGCTCGAATCGGTGGGGCCGATCACAACGTCAGCTTTTGCGGAAACGAGTGCCTGGGCCTGCCCGGCGGCATCCTGGCCCGTTTCGGTAGGCAGCAGCTCCACCGGCTTGCCTTTGTGGCCGCCCGCGGCGTTGATCTCCTGCACGGCGAGCCTGGCGGCAGCGAGCTGGGGTGCGTTCAGGAAGGAGTTCTCGCCGGTGCTGTCCAGGATCAGCCCGATCCGCAGGGTGCCGTCCCCGGACGCCTCCGCCGGTTCCACCCTCGCGTTGCCGGTGGCACCGGAGCAGGCGGTCAGGGCGAGGGTTGAGCAGGCGGCAGCTGTGATGAGTGTCCGGCGGATGCCCGCGGGACGGAGGAAAGCGCTGTTCACTCGGCCGGCCGGACGCTTTCGGCCTGCGGGCCCTTCTCGCCTTCGCCGACTTCGAGCTCCACGCGCTGGCCTTCGTCGAGGGCCCGGTAGCCTTCGCCCTGGATGGCGGACCAATGGACAAAGATGTCATCACCCGTGCCGTCCACGGTGATGAAGCCGTAGCCCTTTTCCGCGTTGAACCATTTGACGGTCCCCAGTGCCATGTCCGACCACTCTTTCCATTGTGTCCGGGTGTCCACGCCGCGATATTCCGGCTGGCCCGAACCGAACCTGAAAATCACTCTAGCCAACTCCGTGCCCCCGGGGCGGGACGGCTCCGGGACAGCCGGCAATAGTTATTCAGGCGTAACAGCCGGGCAGGCAGGCAGGTGCGCGGCCGCCAGGACGGACGCTGTCTACCGGTAGCCGGGCCCCAGCACCACAACCAGGGGCACCTGGAATTCCGTGCTGTTCACCAGCGTGGGGATACCAAGGAGCTCTGCCAGCGCCTGGGCGCTGGCCAGCTGGCCTGCTCCCGAGTAGAAAATGGTGGACCTTTGCTGTGGCGAACCGGCCCAGTTGCCCACCTGCCCCAGCGTCCAGCCGTCAGCCTGGACCGTACCGCCAACCCGGCTTGCCAGCCCTGCGGTGCCCGCGGCGTTGTAGATGGCTACAGCCTGGGCTTTGTTGATCAGTGCAGGGGCCTCGGCAGATGCGATCGGTGCGGATTTGGCCTCGGCGCTTGCTTCGGGTTCAGCCGTCGCGGAAGGCTGGGCATCAGCGGACGGAGAAGCGTCCGGAGTTGCCGAGGGCGTGGATCCGGTGCCGGCCAGCGGCGCTGCCTCCTGGCTGACGGAGGCCTGGTCACCGGCTGTGGCGAAACCCAGCTTGGGAAGGATCAGGAAAGACACCAGCCCAATGGCCAGTGCTGCCACGCCCACGGCGAGGATAGGCCACAGCCGCACCCTGACGGGGGCGGAAGCCGTGCGGTGGACACCTTGTCGCGAAGCAGTCTCCGGGACCTTGTCGAATTCATCGCGGGCATATCTGGTCATGGTGGATGACATCCTTGTTGGTTTGCTGCTGGAGGGCACAGCGGGAGCGTCTTACGCGTCGGACCCCAGGCGCCGTGCGGTACGTGCACGGTGACGCGACGTACGTAGTCTACGCAATCGCTTGACCAGCATGGGATCGTGGGCCAGCGCATCCTCGGTATCGATGAGGGCGTTGAGCAGCTGGTAATAGTGGGTCGCGGAGAGGTCAAAGAGCTCCCGGATGGCCTGCTCCTTGGCACCGGCGTACTTCCACCACTGCCGTTCGAGGGCGAGCATCTGCTGCTCCCGCTCGCTCAGCGGCGAGTCACGGAGCGAGAAATCCGCCAGGAGTGAATGCCGTGGTTCCTGCTCCGGCAGGTGCTCCCGGGCTGGCTCCGCCACTGCATACTCCTTTGCTGGTTTACAAAAATGTCTGACCCCCATGCTACGGGCGAATAACACCAATGTCATTTGCACACGGCCTGGCTGCCGGCCCCCACCCTGGGCGTCCCTGCAAGAATGGGACGGTGTTTGAATCAGATGCTTTGTTCGAACTGGCGCAGCAACCGGCGGATGCAGTGGGTTTCGCGGAGCTGGCGCTGCTCCCCCTGGATGAGCTTATGGCACCTGACTGGGCTGCTGCTCTGGCGGGAGTGGAAAGCGAACTCCGCCACGTGCTCACCTTCCTTGCCGGCGAAGTGGCAGCGGGGCACCAGGTCCTGCCGGCGCCGTCGAACGTCCTGCGGGCCTTCCGGCAGCCGCTCGCGGACGTGAAGGTGCTCATTGTTGGCCAGGACCCCTACCCCACGCCGGGGCATGCGGTGGGGCTTTCCTTTTCGGTTGACCCGCGCACGCGGCCAATCCCACGGAGCCTGGCAAATATCTACCGCGAGCTGGAAGCGGATCTCGGTGTGCCCGCCCGGGTGCACGGGGACTTGTCCGCCTGGGCTGACCAGGGCGTGCTGCTCCTGAACCGGGTGATGACGGTGCGGGCGGGCTCCCCCGGCTCGCACCGCGGCAAAGGCTGGGAGAAGATCACGACGGCGGCCGTCACCGCCGTCGCAGGCCGGCGCCGTCCGGACGGGTCACGGCAGCCCCTCGTTGCAGTGCTGTGGGGCAAGGACGCGGACAGCGTCCGCCCTCTGTTGAACGGGGCGCCCGCGGTGGCGAGCGCCCACCCCAGCCCGTTGTCCGCGTCCCGCGGCTTCTTTGGTTCCCGCCCCTTCAGCCGGGTGAACGAACTCCTGCGCAGCCAGGGTGCGCCGGACGTAACCTGGGAGCTCCCGCCAGTCCCCTAGCTTAGGCTTGCCTTATGAGCACCGTGCCCGCCGCCACCAGCGCCACCAAAAAAAGCCGTCCGCAGATCAATCTCACTGTAATCCGGAGGGAAGAACTGTCCCCGCACATGGTCCGGATTGTTGCCGGCGGGGACGGCTTCGCAGACTTCTCCAACAACGAATTCGTTGACCGCTACGTCAAGATTGTTTTCCCGCAGCCGGGCATCGAGTACCCCTCCCCCCTGGACCTGTGGAGCATCCGCGAAACCATGCCGCGGGAACAGTGGCCCTACACCCGCACCTATACCGTCCGCTGGGTGGACGAGGCAGCCCGCGAACTGGCCATCGACTTTGTGGTGCACGGCGACGAGGGCTTGGCGGGTCCGTGGGCCGCGCAGGCGCAGCCGGGCGACACCCTGACGTTCACCGGCCCGGGTGGTGCCTACAACCCCGCACCCGACGCGGACTGGTACCTTTTCGCCGGTGATGAGGCTGCACTGCCGGCCATCGCGGCAGTCATCGAGTCGCTGCCGGCCGAAGCCACAGGCCTGGCCTTCCTTGAGGTGGATTCCGACGCCGACATCCAGCCCGTCGCTGCCCCGACGGGATTGGAACTGCGCTGGCTCACCCGCAACGGCGTCCCCGCCGGCGAGAGCAACCTCCTGGTCCAGGCCGTGGCGGACGCCGCGTGGCCTGCCGGCCGCGTGGACGTGTTCGCCCATGGCGAGCGTGGCTACATGAAGGCCCTGCGCGACGTCTTTTTCAAGCAGCGCGGCCTCGACCGCAGGCAGGTCTCGCTCTCGGGCTACTGGGCCAAGGGCCGGGTGGAGGACGTGTTCCAGGCGGAGAAGAAGCTGCCGGTCGGCCAGATCTAATCAGCGGCGGCGGGCCCGGCGCCGCTCGTTGCTCGCCAGGCTACGGGTCAGCGGCCGGGCGAGGGTGTCGCCGAGGACGATCCCGCCCGCCGTTCCCAGGACGATCGCACCGGCATTGAGCATCCCGCCGGCGCCGAGGAGGATCTCGGCTTCCTCGATGGTGAGCACATACATGGACCGGAAGATGGTCAGGCCCGGCAGCAGGATCAAGGCTGCCGGCACCGCCACCACAAGCTGCGGTGCCCCCATCCGCAGGGCAACCACGCGGGCCAGCAGGCCGATCACCACGGCGGCCAGCGCAGGCGAGAACCGGTCCCCGACTCCCAGCTGGCCGGCGGCGAGCAGCACGAAGTAGCCCGCCACTCCCACTCCCGCCGTGGGCAGCAGCAGCTTCCAGGTGGTCTGCTCCGTAATCCCGATGGCCATCACGGCCACCGCGACGAAGATCACCAGGACCCAGAGGTCGTAGGCCGGCGGGAACGTCTCCGTGACATCGATCCGCTGCATGCCTGTCAGCTCGCCCACCACGAAGGCGACGGCGATGCCCGCAACGATGGCGCCGAACGTCAGCAGCGTTGACAGGAACCGTCCCGCAGCCGTAACGGGGAAGCCGTTGATCGCATCCTGCACCGAGGAGACGAGGCGTCCCGTGGGCAGGAGCAGCAGGATTCCGCCCACCACCACGATGGCCGGCGATGTTGTCAGCCCGAACTGCCACAGCACCAGCGCCAGCTGTGTCACCACAAACGAACAACTGGCGGTGATGAAGAAGTCCGGCACCCGCCACCGGCCCAGTTGGCGGGCCAGCAGGCTGATGCCGATGTTGGCCACAAAGGCGATGGCCGAGGACACCGGCCCGCCGCCCAGGACGCCCACGAAGACCGCTGCGAAGGTCCCGAACGCCACCGTGACCAGCCACCGCGGGAACGGTTTAGGGCTGGTGATGGCCTCATCCAGCCGGCGGATGGCCTCGTCACGGCCCACTCCGCCAGCCACGATGTCCGTGACGAGCTGGTGGACCTTGGCCAGGCCCGCGTAGTTATTGGTCCAGGAGCGCACCACGCGCAGCAGCGCGATGGGTGTCTGGTCCTTGGGAGCGTAGTTGATGCCGACGGACTGGTTGGTGATGTCCACTTCGATGTTCTTCAGCCCCAGCGCCGCGGTGACGGCGATGATGCTGGTTTCCACCTCCAGCGCACCGGCGCCGTAGCGGAACATCGTCTCGGCCAGGTGCAGGACGAAGTCGAGGGTCTTGCGGGCAGAGGTGTCGACGCCGCCCACCTGGATCATCGGGTTGGCGTAGGGGCTGCCGGTGAGCCGGTCCACGATGCTCAAAGGAGCGGTGGGCGGGCTTTCGCCCTGGACCAGGCGCCGCAGCATTCTTTTCGCGGCGGCGTTCTGGCGCGCCTGGGAGGCTGTCAGTGGTTCCGTTTTGGGCAGGCCGTCCGTCTGCGGCCTGTGCCCGGGGTACTCGGGCCGGTCAGTCATGGTTGCCTCCTCCCAGTGCGGTGCAGGGTCCCGGTGCGGTGTTGTGACCAGTCTTTCAGGCCGTACGCCTCAGGGGCAGCTTGCCCAGCACCGTGCGGGCTGCGGCCACGGCGGCCCGGGCCAGGCGGTTGGCGTGGAAGACGGCGGGCCGGACCGGCATCACGAAGTCACCCACCAGCTGGACCACTTCTCCGCCGAAACCCTTTTTGAACTCGTAGCCGCCGTGGCCTTCCTCGTCCTGCCCGGAAATGCCGAACGTTCCGTAGAAGTTGTACCGCGGGTATCCCTTTTCCAGCGCGTGCAGCATCATTCCCCAGTAGAGCGAGGTGGCCCCGTTGAAGTAGATGTAGTCCTGCACGGTGCCGCCGATCACGCACACCACTTCGTCCCCGTAGCAGACGAAGTGGATGGCGGCCACGGTGGCAACACCCACGGAGTCGGGGAACCGCTCGATGTCCGTGAGGCTCCGCTCGTAGCTGTCCACAAGATCCTGGACCACTTTGAGCCGGTTCGCCTTTTTCTTGCTGCCGGTCTCTTCCACCTCGCGGCGCAGCTCCGCCGCGGTGGCTGATTCGGCCGCCATCCGCTCGGTAATGGATTTCCGGTAGGCCGGGATGTCGATCTTGGCCATCATGAGTTTGGTGAATTCCGGGGACGTGGTCCGGAGCAGGTGCTCGTAGTAGGCGCGCTCGCGGTAGACGAATCCCTTTTCGTCCCCGGCCTTACTCAGCGCACCGTAGAACTCGTCAAGGGTTTCCAGCGTGGCCTGTTCCAGGAAAACGCCGTTTTTCTCCGCTTTCCGGATGGCCTTGCGGGTCCGGTAGCTCGTGCCCATGATGAGCTCTTCGGCGTCCTTGATTCCGGTCAGGTCCTTGATGAACATCCAGTTCACGTTGACGAAGTTCATCTCCAGTCCCTGGTGCTGGAAGCCCAGGCCGGACAGCCGTGACACCAGCGGGCGGTTGTCCTCAACCTCCGGGTGCTCGGCACCGTCCTCGTCGCGGGCGATGTACTTCAGGTTCGGGGAAATCCGCAGTTCCGCGGCTTTGCGCTCCGCAGCCCGCCGGCGGAGGAGTCCGACGACGTCCCGCACCAGTTCGATGTCCGTGTAGTCCATCAGGGGGCCCTTGGCGCATTCACACACCGTGTACCCCAGGCGCGTTGTGGTGTAGTTCAGCTTCCCGGCAGCCACCAGTTCGCCGCCGCGCCGGATGCCAAAGAGCTCCACCTGCTGGCCGCGGGCGCGCTGGAATCGGGCGAAGTCAACGGACTGGAGGAAGCTGTTTTGCGGGTGCTTGACCGCAAAGGCCTCGAACTCTGAGTCGCTGAGGAGGGCAAATTCAAGATCGGTGCCGGTGGTGACTGGATTCAAGGGATTTCCTTATTCACGGTGTGCGGCTAACAGGAAGGCCGCTGGATCAGGGACGGGTATGCGGGCGCGGCTTTGTTTACAGTCCGGGGTTCAGCCTGCGGACTAAGCCCTCGCCGGGGTGCGGTCAGTAGAACTGCTGGCCGGTCCGCGCCGTTTCAATCCGGCGGAAGACCTTTTCTGCGCCGTTGACCCAGAGTCTGTGGCGGAGCGGGGCAAGGATGTAGTCGTGGCAGCCCACAAAATCCGTGACGGTTTTGGTGAAGCTGGTCTTGAACATCCCCATGCCGTACAGGTTGTGGCTCTTGTCCTTGATCCGGGCGGCAGGCGGTGTTCCACAGAAGTCGTATTCAGTGCAGCCAAGTTCCTGCATCCGCCGGATGGCTGCCCACTGGACCAGGTGCGAATCGCCGTACTGTTTGCGGTTCTGGGTGGAACCGCCGTCCTTGTACGTTGCTTTGGCGCCGTAATTGATCACGAAGGCGCCCACGCTGGGTTTGCCGTCCTCGTAGACGAAGAAGAAGTTGCCCTGGCCGCGGCTGCAGAACTCGTCCCAGAACGCCGCGTAGTACTCGTAGCTGCGCAGGGGCATGGAGCCCTTGGCGTTCACAGTGTCCGCCATGAGGTCATAAAGCGCACGGTAGGTTGCGGGCCCGGGTTCTTCCCGCAGCACCTCGCAGCCTTCCCGTTCAGCGCGGCGGATGGCGTTGCGGGCCCGGGAGGAGATTGCTTTGAAGACTGTTTCTTCGGCGCCGGAGATGTCCAGCAGCGCGGTGGAGTCGTTGGACTGGATGTTGGGGGCCTTCACCAGGCCGGCGGCGGCCAAGTGCGCCTGGGCATCGGCGGAGTCCACGATGTCCGGTTCGATCTTGATGGTGAAGACGTTGAGTTTCCTGTCGCGGACAAAGGCTGCGCAGGCTTCCAGTGCTGCCCCGAGGTCCCCGGCAGCTGCCAGGTCAGGGCCCTTGATGAGGTACCAGAGCCGGCCCATGACCGGAAACTTTTTCTCCAGCACCAGGTTGTAGCTGGCAGAGCCAGGGCTTTCCAGGACCAGGAACCGGACTTTCCAGCCAGCGCCGTTCTTTACCGTCGCGTACGCGGCGGACTGCAGCATGTTGCCGCCGTTCGGGTTGGCCGTGACGTGCTTGTCCCAGTTTTCAATTTCCTCGGCTGTGGCAAAACGTGCGGTGAATTCTCGCAAAGGGGCCGTGTCCAATCGGGGGTTGTGCGCGGTTCTGTACTCGTGGCTGCGTGCGGACATGCAGCCTCAAGTCTAAAGCCTGGCGGCACGGCGGCTTTTCAGTCGAGCGGACTCGAGCCGCATCTCCAAGCTGGAGCCGGCCCTGTTGCCTTGACTCCAGCAAGGCTCTTGGCAAGGGTTGGGGCATGCAGCAGGTGGAACCATCCCCGCGGAAAAATCAGGAACCGCCGGGCATCAGCAGGCAGGTCCTGGTGTTGGTTGCCTTCGTGGCTGCATCGTTCCTTGTTGCGGGTCTCGGCTCGCTCGCCACCTTCAACAACGTGAGCGGCTGGTACGCCGCCGCGGACAAGGCGCCCTGGTCACCGCCGAACTGGGTGTTCGGCCCGGTCTGGACTTTTCTCTATACCGGGATGGCCGTGGCCGCCTGGCTGGTGTGGCGCAAGCGGGAACCCGGCACCCCGCGCGCCTTGCGGCTATATGGCCTCCAGCTTGCCTTGAACCTTGCGTGGACGCCCGTGTTCTTCGGCCTCTACCCCGCCATCGGCGGAGCTGCCCTGTGGCTGGCTCTGGCCATCATCATTGCCCTGATCGCCGCCGTCGCGGTTACTGTGCTGGCTTTTGGCCCCATCAGCCGCACGGCAGGCGTACTCCTCCTGCCCTACGTGTCCTGGCTGGTGTTCGCCGCAACGCTGAACTGGTGGGCCGCCCTCCACAACTGAGGGGCGGTCCACCAGTCGCTTTCAGGCGGCTCCTAACACACGGCCACGTTGACGGCGAGGCCACCCATGGCCGTTTCCTTGTATTTGGAGCTCATGTCCTTGCCGGTCTCGCGCATGGTCACAATGACCTCATCCAGGGAGACCCGGTGGGAGCCGTCGCCCCAGAGCGCCATCTTCGCGGCATTGATCGCTTTCGCCGCGGCGATCGCGTTCCGTTCGATGCACGGCACCTGCACCAGCCCGCCGATCGGATCGCAGGTCAGGCCCAGGTTGTGCTCCATCGCGATCTCCGCCGCGTTCTCCACCTGCGCCGGCGTTCCGCCCATCACCTCGGCCAGGCCGGCAGCCGCCATGGACGACGCCGATCCCACCTCGCCCTGGCACCCCACCTCAGCCCCGGAAATGGACGCCTGTTCCTTGTACAGGACCCCGACGGCGCCCGCGGTGAGCAGGAACTTGACCACAACGTCGTCGCGGTCCTCCTGGCTGGCATTCTCCATCCCGGGGGCGTAATGCAGGGCGTAGTACAGCACCGCCGGGATGATCCCGGCCGCGCCGTTGGTGGGGGCGGTAACCACCCGGCCGCCGGAGGCGTTTTCCTCGTTCACCGCCAGCGCGATCAAGTTAACCCACTCCTGCCAATACTTGGGGTCCCGGTCCTTGTCTTCCTTCAGCAGGCGGTCATGCCAGTCGGGGGCACGACGACGGACCTTCAGTCCCCCGGGCAGCAGCCCTTCACGCTTCAGCGACACCTGCACGCAGTCCTCCATCACCGACCAGATGTGGAGCAGGCCCTCGCGGATGTCCTCTTCGGAGCGGGAGGCCTTCTCGTTGACCAGCATGATGTCGGCAAGGGAAAGTCCTTTGGACTGGCTGCGGCCCAAAAGTTCCGCAGCGGTCCGGAACGGCAGCGGAAGTTCTTTCTTGGACTCCTCCAGCTGTTGCCGTGCAGCGTCCTCCTCGCCTTCGCGGACGATGAAGCCGCCGCCCACGGAGAAGAAGGTGGCGGTGTGCAGGATCTCGTCCTCGGCGTCGAAGATGGTGAAGGTCATGCCGTTGGTGTGCCGCGGCAGGATGGTCAGCGGCCGCAGCACCATGTCCTGCACGCCGTACGGCAGGGGCACTGCACCGGCGAGTTGCAGGGTGCCGGTCTCGGCAATAGCGGCGAGCCGTTCCTCCACCTCGTCCGGCAGGATCAGCTCCGGATGGAAACCCTCCAGCCCCAGCAGGATCGCGGTCATGGTGCCGTGCCCGTGGCCGGTCGCCGCGAGGGAACCATAAAGGTCCACCCGTAGCGACGCCACACGGTCCAGTGCTCCGGAGGACTTCAGCTCCTCGGCGAAGACGGCGGCAGCCCGCATCGGCCCTACGGTGTGCGAACTCGAAGGCCCGATCCCGATGGAGAAGAGATCAAAGACACCAACAGCCATGTGCGTAAATCCTTAATAGAGGTTTGGTGCTGCTTGACGGGGATTACAGGTCCCCGCCATTTTTGGACGCGTACTCCTGCGCAGACAGCAGGGGTCCTTCGGACTCGGCAGCTACCTTGAAGAGCCAGCCGGCCCCATAGGGATCGTTGTTGATCAGCGCGGGATCATCCACAACTCCAGTATTGATCTCCACCACCTCACCCGTCACTGGCGAGTACAAATCGGAGACCGACTTTGTGGACTCCACTTCGCCGCAGGTCTCCCCCGCCGTCACCGTGGCACCCACCTCGGGCAGGTCCACGTAGACGATGTCACCGAGGGCATCCGTAGCGACAGCGGAAATCCCGATCGACACAAGGTTCCCACCCTCCCGGGCCACCCACTCGTGCTCGTCGGAGTACTGCAGGTCAGCGGCAACTTTAGCCATGTGTTTTTCCTTTGCTCTTCTATCTTCAAAATCTGTGGCTGGGTTGGGTGCGGCTGTGCGGATTCCTCCGCGTACTGGCTCGTTCCTCGCCTCTGACGTACGCTTCCGGAATCCCCACAGCCGCCAAGGCAGGTTCAGTTTTCGAGGCCAACAGTCCCGAAAAACAGACACGTCGCCAGAGTGCCGCAGGGTCCAGTCTCCAACAAGCGCAAACACGGCCAGGCAGGACGAACCCCTCAGTCTCGCGGATTTAACCGCCCAAGATGATGTGTCCGTCCGCCCGGACGCAACCCGCAGCCCAACGACTCATCCACCGAGATTAGTCGTCGCCTGCCCTGAGGTTTCGACAAGCTCAACCACCGGGA
>NZ_VHIJ01000030.1:88914-103645 GCF_006680095.1 Pseudarthrobacter sp. B4EP4b
CTCATCCACCGAGATTAGTCGTCGCCTGCCCTGAGGTTTCGACAAGCTCAACCACCGGGACGGCGACCTGACCACGAGGGCACGGCGGAGCCGGGCTTTTCGAAAGCGTGCGTCAAAGCGAGGAACGAGCAGCACGCGTGAAAAGTCCGGTCCGGCGGGACCGGACTCAACCACGGACCGGAGAACTACTTGGAGCGCTTGTAGAACGGGAGGTCGACGACTTCGAAGGGCTCTGCCTTGCCGCGCAGATCGATGTGCAGTGGCGTGCCGGGCTGGGTGAACCCGACGTCGACGTATGCCATGGCGATGGGGTAGCCGAGGGTGGGCGAGGGCTGGCCGGAGGTGACTTCGCCGACGACGTTGCCGTCCTTGAGGACCGGGTAGTGGGCGCGGCCGGCCCGGCGGCCCAATCCCTTGAGCCCGACGAGCCTGCGCCCGGTGGTGGAACCGGCGCCCGCTTCCTTCTTGGCTGCCAGGGCGGCCTTGCCCACGAAGTCACCTTCCTTGGACAACGCGACGACGGGCCCCAGGCCTGCTGCGAACGGGTCGCCCTGCAGCGACAGCTCGTTGCCGTAGAGGGGCATCCCCGCTTCGAGCCGGAGGGAGTCGCGGGAAGCCAGGCCCGCGGGCGTCAGCTCGCCGTCGTCGGCGATGGCGACGAGCGCCTGCCAAAGCCCGGGGGCGTCGTCATTGGACACAAAGATCTCGAAACCGTCCTCGCCGGTGTAGCCGGTCCGGGCGAGCAGCAGGTCCAGTCCTGCGCCGCCCACCAGGAACGGGACTTCGACGGCGGCGTAGTACTTCAGGTCCGTCACGAGGCTGTGCTGCGCGGCTGGGACCAGGCGGAGCAGCAGTTCCTGCGCCTTGGGGCCCTGCACCGCGATCAGCGAAGTGGCATCGGAAGCGTCGTCCACCTGCACGTCGAACCCGGCAGCCCGCTTGGCCAGTTCAGCGGCCACCACCGCGGCGTTGCCGGCGTTGGGGACCACCAGGAAGACGTCGGTGCCGTCAGCAGCCGGTGGCCGCCGGTAGGTGATGAGGTCGTCGATGATGCCGCCGTCCTCGTTGCAGATCAAAGAGTATTTGGCTTTGCCCACGGGCATCGCCGAAATTTTTCCCACCAGGGCGTAGTCCAGGAAGGCGGCGGCGTCCGGCCCCGTCACCCAGACCTCACCCATGTGGGAGAGGTCGAACAGCCCGGCACTCTTGCGGACGGCGTGGTGCTCGGCGAGCTCGGAGCTGTACTTCAGGGGCATCTGCCAGCCGCCGAAGTCGGTAAAGGAGGCACCGAGCTTCTTGTGCTCCTCATGAAGGGCGGTGTACTTCTCGCTCATGCGGTCAGCCTTCCGAGCCGGTGGTTGAGCTTGTCGAATCCTCGAACTCGGAAAGCGGCGGGCAGGAGCAGATCAGGTTGCGGTCGCCGGCCGCGCCGTCGATGCGGCCCACCGGCGGGAAGTACTTGTCCTGCTTGAGCGACTTCACCGGGAACACCGCCTGTTCGCGCGCGTAGGCACGTTCCCAGTTGCTGCTGATGGCGGCGGCCGCGGTGTGCGGGGCGTTGCGCAGCGGGCTGTCCGCCACGGAGAACTCGCCGTTCGCCACCTGGTCGATTTCGGCGCGGATGGAGATCATGGCCTCGATGAAGCGGTCAATCTCGCCAAGATCCTCGGATTCCGTGGGCTCCACCATGAGGGTGCCCGCCACGGGGAAGGCCAGGGTGGGGGCGTGGAAGCCGTAGTCGATGAGGCGCTTGGCCACGTCCTCCGCGGTGACGCCGGTCTTGGCGGTCAACTCGCGCAGGTCCAGGATGCACTCGTGGGCTACCAGTCCCCCTTCACCGGTGTACAGGACCGGGAAGAAGTCGTTCAGCCGGGCGGCGACGTAGTTTGCTGCCAGCAGCGCGGACTTGGTGGCTTCGGTGAGCCCCTGTCCGCCCATCAGCTTCACGTAGGCCCAGGAGATGGGCAGCACGCCCGCGGAGCCGTACTTGGACGCCGAGATCGGCACGCCGTTTCCTTCGGTCCAGGTGGCCGCGTTGCCGGGCATAAACGGTGCCAGGTGCGCCTTGGCAGCAACAGGTCCGACGCCGGGTCCCCCACCGCCGTGCGGGATGCAAAACGTCTTGTGCAGGTTCAGGTGCGAGACGTCGCCGCCGAACTTGCCCGGCTGGGCCAGGCCCACCAGGGCGTTGAGGTTGGCACCGTCGATGTACACCTGGCCGCCGGCCGCGTGGATGGCGTCGCAGACTTCGCGGACGTCGGCGTCGTACACACCGTGGGTGGACGGGTAGGTGATCATGATGCAGGACAGGGCGTCCTTGTGTGCCTCGATCTTGGCGTACAGGTCGGCGTGATCGATGGTGCCGTCGGCAGCAGTAGCGACGACAACAACCTTCATGCCCGCGAGCACAGCGGAGGCGGCGTTGGTGCCGTGGGCAGAAGCCGGGATCAGGCAGATGTTGCGCTGCTGATCGCCCCGGGAGTGGTGGTACCCGCGGATCGCCAACAGGCCGGCGAGCTCGCCCTGCGACCCGGCGTTCGGCTGGATGGATACCTGGTCATACCCGGTGATCTCGGTCAGCTGTGCTTCCAGGTCCGCAATGAGTTCGCGCCAGCCCTCGGTCTGGGAGTCCGGGGCGAACGGGTGGATTGAAGCGAACTCGGGCCAGGAAATGGCTTCCATCTCGGCGGTGGCGTTCAACTTCATGGTGCAGGAGCCCAGCGGAATCATGGTGCGGTCCAGCGCCAGGTCCCGGTCAGAAAGCTTCCGGATGTAGCGCAGCAGCTGGGTCTCCGAGCGGTGGGTGTTGAACACCGGGTGCTGCAGGAAGTCGGAGGAACGTTCGACGGCGGCGTCCAGGGCAAAACCGTCTGTCGTCTGAACCGGCCCGGCGCCAAAGGCGGCCACTCCAAAAGCTTCAAGGACGCCGTCGACGATTGCCGCCGTCGTCGTTTCATCGGTTGAGAAGCCCACCCTGTCCGCGTCGATGCTGCGCAGGTTGATGCCCGCAGCCTCAGCGGCGGCGACGATGCCCGCGGCCTTCCCGGGGACGGAGACCGTCACCGTGTCGAAGAAGCTGGTGTGCAGCACGTCGAAGCCGGCGGCTTTGAGGGACGCTGCGAGGGTCTTGGCGTGGGTGTGCGCGGACCGGGCGATCGCCTTCAGGCCCTCCGGGCCGTGGTACACCGCGTACATCGAGGCAACGATCGCCAACAGCGCCTGGGCGGTGCAGATGTTGGAGGTGGCCTTCTCGCGGCGGATGTGCTGCTCGCGGGTCTGGAGGGCCAGACGGTAGGCGGGCACTCCGGCGTTGTCCTTGGAAACTCCCACCAGGCGGCCGGGCATGGAGCGTTCCAGGCCCTTCTGCACCGCCATGTATGCGGCGTGCGGACCGCCGTAGAACAGCGGGACGCCAAAACGCTGGGCTGAGCCGACGGCGATGTCGGCGCCCTGCTCGCCGGGAGGCGTAATGAGGGTGAGGGCCAGGAGGTCGGCGGCAACAGTCACCAGGGCTCCGCGTTCCTTCGCCTCGGCGATGACCGCGGTGTGGTCAAAGACCCGGCCGGAGGCGCCGGGCTGCTGGAGGACAACGCCGTTGATGTCGCCCTCAGGCAGGCCGGCCGTAAGATCGGCGATTTCCACCTCGAAGCCGAGCGCCTCGGCGCGGCCCTTGACGATGGCGATAGTCTGCGGCAGGCAGTCCGCATCCAGCACCGTCTTGCCGTCCCGGGCGGCTGCGTTCTTGTTGGCCCGGCGCATCATCAGCACGGCCTCGGCGACGGCGGTGGCTTCGTCCAGCAGGGAAGCGTTGGCGATGGGCAGACCCACGAGGTCCTCGACCATGGACTGGAAATTCAGCAGTGCTTCGAGGCGGCCCTGGGAAATCTCGGGCTGGTAGGGCGTGTACGCGGTGTACCAGGCCGGGCCCTCAAGGATGTTGCGGCGGATCACCGGCGGGGTCACGGTGTCGTAGTAGCCCTGGCCGATCATCTGCACAGCGGTCTTGTTCTTCGCCGCCAGCCGCCGCAGCTCAGCGAGCGCCTCGACTTCGCTCAGGGCGCCGGCCAGTTCCAGTGCCGAATCCTGGCGGATGTCCTTGGGCACGGCGGTATCAACCAGTGCGTCCACGGTGTCGTAGCCGACGGCTTTAAGCATGGTGTCGACGTCGGCCTGGCGGCGGGCGCCGATATGCCGGTCAACGAAGGTGGCAGCCGGAGCAGTGGCGGGATTGGCGGAGGCTGGAATGGCGGAGGCTGGGGAGGCGGAGGCCGAAATAGCAGTCACGAGGAACTCCATACATAAGGCGGCGCAGGGTACGCCACATCGATTCGGGTCCTCCCCGCTCTGTAACTGGACCTGAGAGTTTCCGCGGTCCCTGCTTGCGCCGGTCCCGCTTGCACCGTCGGTGAGCACAGCAGTCCAGGAACCGGGACGGTTTCCCGGGGCGGACAGCGTGCTGCTTTCCAGAGGTGCCTCGCCGCGGCGGTACATGGGCCTGTGAGATTCCTGGGGAGGTATTGCTCCTACGGCGCCTGCTTGTACCTTCTGGCAGAACTCTCCCGCCGCAGATCAAAGGCTATTCAATTAGGTTGTTTTTGCTGGCTGCCGGAACGGCCGGCACATGGACCAATTCTCCTACGCCGCCGTCCCCCGGGCAAATGAACGGCTAGCCCCGCAGCCGGTCGACGGCGGCCAGCAGTTCCTTCACATCCGCCTCCCGGCTTCCGGGCTTTCCGGACGGCCCGCTCTCCCACATGGCATTGAAGTACAGCCCGTCCCCCATGTAGAGGACAGCTTTTGCCATGGCCGGGCCCACATCCTTGCCGATGAGCTCCAGCCACTGGTGCTGGATCGCAGCGAAGCGGCGGCGTGCTTCCTCGTGGGCCACTTCAGCCAGGCGCGTAGCGGCGACGAAGGACCGGTCCATGGGGGTGTCGGACCAGAGCGATGACCGGATGAAATAGGCAGCTGCCCCTTCCGGTGCCGCCGCCATGGCGTCAAGGTCCTCCCCCGCCAGGCGGTCCAGCCGTTCAAGGGTGGCCGCGATCAGCGTTTCCTTGTTGGGGAAGTGGTACAGCAGCCCGCCCTTGGAGACGCCTGCCCGCTTCGCCACGGCGTCCAGGGTGGCGGCACGCTCCCCCACATCGATCAGGAGTTCTTCAAAGGCATCGAGGACTGCGTCCCGCGCCACGGGTTTTCTGGCCATGGTTCCAATCATGCATTGACGGGAACGTGTTTCTTAACTGTACCGTCCGGACGGTATAGTTAAACGATGACCGCTTCCTCCGCATCGCAGCAAAACCACACCCGCCTGAACGCCACAGCGGGTCAGGCACCTGTTTCACCCCGGAGGGCGGGGCGCGACTGGCTCGCGCTGGCGCTGCTGATGTTCCCGGTCCTCCTCGTCGCGGTCGACAACACGGCACTGACGTTCGCGCTGCCCGCGATAGCGCGGGCACTGGACACCTCCGGCGTCGAACTGCTGTGGATCGTGGATGCCTACCCGCTCGTGCTGGCCGGGCTGCTGGTTGCCATGGGCAGCCTGGGTGACCGGATCGGGCGGCGCCGGCTGCTGATCATCGGCAGCATCGGCTTCGCCGCAGTGTCAGCCGCAACGGCTTTCGCTCCCAGCGCCGGCTGGCTGATCGCAGGCCGCGCCGCGCTCGGGTTCTTCGGAGCGATGCTGATGCCCTCCACGCTGTCGCTGATCCGCAACATCTTCCCGGACCCCAACCGCCGCCGACTGGCCATCGCCATCTGGGCCGCCGGGTTTTCCGGCGGTGCCGCCCTGGGGCCGATCTTCGGCGGCTGGCTGGTGGAACAGTTCTGGTGGGGAGCAGTCCTCCTGGTGGCAGTACCCATCATGCTTCCGCTGCTGGCATTTGGCCCGGCGTTTATTCCGGAGTCCCGCGACC
This sequence comes from Pseudarthrobacter sp. B4EP4b, assembly GCF_006680095.1. Taxonomy (NCBI): domain Bacteria; kingdom Bacillati; phylum Actinomycetota; class Actinomycetes; order Micrococcales; family Micrococcaceae; genus Pseudarthrobacter; species Pseudarthrobacter sp. B4EP4b. The sequence continues at coordinate 94,830 of NZ_VHIJ01000030.1, forward strand.
CCAACCCGGGCAGGGTGGATGCGCCGAGCATCCTGCTTTCGCTGCTGACCATGGTGCCGGTGGTCTACGGCATCAAGGAGTACGCCACCGAAGGACCAAACCCTGTGGCCCTGGGAAGCATCGCCTTCGGGCTGGCCATGGGCGCCGCCTTTGTCCGCCGTCAACAGCGGCTGGACAGCCCCCTGCTGGACATGTCCCTCTTCCGGAACCGGGTATTCAGCATGGCCATCACAGCGAACATCCTGGCCCTGTTCTCCTTCAACGGCTTTATCCTCTTCCTGGCCCAGCACCTTCAACTCCTTGAAGGCATGTCCCCCTCGGCCGCAGGAGTGGCCATGATTCCGGCCCTGGTGGCCACCGTGGTGGCGGGCCTCGCGGTGGTGCCCCTGGTCCGGAAGATCCGCCCTGGCTTCGTGGTGGGCGCCGGTCTCGCCATGAGCGCTGCCGGGTACAGCATGGTGGCATTCGGCAGCCACGAGAACGGACCGGCGCTCCTGCTGGCAGCCCTGCTGGTCCTGGCACTGGGCGTGGGGACGGCGGAGACCATCTCCAACGACCTCATCCTCGGCAGTGTTCCGGCGGAGAAGTCCGGAGCCGCGTCGGCCATTTCCGAAACCGGATACGAAGTTGGTGCGCTGCTCGGCACGGCGGTGCTGGGCTCGATCCTCACGGCCTCCTACCAGCACAACCTGCGGCTGCCCGCCGGCATCGCCGAAGCCGCCAGCGGTCAGGGCACTGCACACGCCGGGCAGACCCTTGCCGGAGCCATGGAACTGGCGGCGGGGCTTCCCGCTCCGATGGCCGACGCCCTGCGGCAGGCTGCCGGCGCCGCCTTCGACTCAGGAGTTCATGTCACCGCGGCGATCGGACTGGTACTGATGGCGACGGCGGCAGTACTTGCCGCCGTCGTCCTGCGGAAGGTGCCCAAGGCCGGCTAAGGGCAGCATGCCGGCAGGCGGACGAGAGAAAACAGCGCCCGGTGCCGGACTTTCGAAGTCCGGCACCGGGCGCTGAATGCTTAGTGAGCCGCGGTGGGCTACTTTGAGTCGGGCGCCGTAACGCTGGCTGTGGCCTTCATCGTCTCGGCGTTGACCATCCATGCGAACTGCTCGAGCTTGGCAATGAATTCGTGCAGGAGGTCGGCCGACGTGGGGTCTTCCTCGTCCACTTCGTCATGGACCTTGCGCATGGTGCCCACGGCTGCCTCCAGGGCGGCCACGATGCGCTCGATCGCATCCTTGGTGTTGATGAGCCCCTCAGGGAAGGGGGCAAGGCTGGTGGATTCCGCCACCGTGGAGCTCCGCCCGTCCGGCAGGGCGTGCAGCGCGCGCATCCGCTCGGCCGCATCGTCAGCGAACTGGCGGGCGGCGTCCACGATTTCATCCAACTGCAGGTGGAGGTCGCGGAAGTTGGTTCCCACGATGTTCCAGTGGGCCTGCTTGCCCTGGATGTGCAGTTCAATCAGGTCCACGAGCACAGCCTGAAGGTTGTTGGTCAGTGTCGGTGAAGCTTTCATGCGTCCTCCTCGATTGGTCCAGTAATTCCCGACGCTATCAGCCCGCCATACCGCAGGCGGTAACCCCTGCTGCAATTTCTCAGTGAGCTTACTAACCCTGCCTTGGGTGACATAAAAGAACGTGATTCATATTTTCCCTTGCATCTGCGGCGGTCGCACCGCATACTAAATGAACGTCATTCATTTAGTGACCGTCGTCTCACTGGAGTAGCAAACATGATTGAAATTTCCTGCCTTGGCGCACCTGCTTCCCTGGCCCGGACAACGCAGTCCGCCCGGCCCGCCCTGCGCGTCGGCGTGGTCCAGCACCGGTGGCACCCGGACAGCGCCGTCCTCGAAGCCGAACTGGACGAGGGGATTGGCCGGGCAGCCCGGCTGGGAGCCTCCGTGGTCTTCCTGCCCGAGCTGACGCTTTCGCGCTACCCCGCGGATACCCGCCCGCACAATGACCCTTCCGAAGGACCCACCAGGACCCGGCCCTCGGACATCGCCGAGGACCTGCTGACCGGCCCCACCTTCCGCTTCGCCGCCGAAGCTGCCCGCCGCCACGGGGTATCCGTCCACGCGTCCCTGTACCAGCGTGCGGAGAACCCGGACGGCCAGGACGACGGCCTGGGGTTGAACACCGCCATCCTGGTCTCCCCGGCCGGCGAGCTCCTGGCAAGGACGCACAAGCTCCACATCCCCGTCACCGCCGGATACTACGAGGACAAGTTCTTCCGCCAGGGACCGGCCGCCGCCGACGCCTACGAAGTCCACACTCCCGCCGAACTTGGCGGCGCGAAGCTGGGAATGCCCACCTGCTGGGACGAATGGTTCCCCGAGGTTGCCCGGCTGTACTCCCTGGGCGGGGCGGACATCGTGGTGTACCCCACCGCCATCGGCTCCGAACCGGACCACCCCGATTTCGATACCCAGCCGCTGTGGCAGCAGGTCATTGTGGGCAACGGCATCGCCAACGGCCTGTTTATGATCGCCCCGAACCGCTGGGGCAGCGAAGGCACCCTGAACTTCTACGGTTCGTCCTTCATCTCCGACCCCTACGGCCGCATCCTTGCCCAAGCTCCGCGGGATGAGTCCGCTGTGCTCGTGGCGGACCTGGACCTGGACCAGCGGAAGGACTGGCTGACCCTGTTCCCGTTCCTCGCAACGCGCCGGCCGGACACCTATGGCCGCCTCACCGAGCCGGTCCGCCAGAATGAACTCCTGGGCGGCGAGCGCGGTTTCGCCGAGGTCTGCTCGTGACCGCCGCCGCGCACCTGGACGCCGCCACCTCTCCGCAGTGGCGGATGCCTGCCGAGACTGCCCGCCAGGAGCGGCTGTGGATGGCATTCCCTGCCGGCGGCTACACGCTCGGCGAGTCCACTGAGGCCGCCCATGCGGCCAGGACCACCTGGGCAGCCGTGGCGAACGCCGCCGTCGAGTTCGAGCCGGTCACCATGCTGGTGGACCCCGACGACGCCGAAACGGCCGCAGCGTACCTGCACCCCGACGTCGAGGTGCTAGCCGCCCCGCTCAATGACGCCTGGATGCGGGACATCGGCCCCACCTTCGTCCTGGACGGTGACGGGCAGCTCGGTGCCGTGGACTGGGTATTCAACGGCTGGGGCGGCCAGGACTGGGCGCAGTGGGACAAGGACGCCCTGATCGCCGGCGAGGTGGCCGGCCGGTCCGGCGCCCGTCACATCGTGTCAGCACTGGTCAATGAGGGCGGCGGCATCCAGGTGGACGGCCAGGGAACAGTGCTCGTCACGGAGACCGTGCAGCTGGATCCCGGCCGCAATCCCGGCCTCAACCGGGCCGACGTCGAGCAGGAACTGGCCCGTACCATCGGTGCCACGCATGTTGTGTGGCTGCCGCGCGGCCTGACCAGGGACTCCGAGAGGTTCGGTACCCGCGGCCACGTGGACATCGTGGCCGCCATCCCCTCCCCCGGGACGCTGCTGGTCCACTCGCAGGAAAACCCGGAACACCCGGACTTCGAGGTCTCCCGGGAAATCATCGACTTCCTCCGGGGCACCACCGATGCCGCCGGCCGGCAGTGGAACATCATCGAAGTCCCCGCCCCGGAAACCCTGCGGGACGACGACGGTTTCGTGGACTACAGCTACATCAACCACGTGGTGGTCAACGGCGGCGTCATCGCCTGCAGCTTCAACGACCCCCAGGACGACAAGGCCCTGCAGATCCTGGCAGAGGCCTACCCCGGACGGCGTATTGTCGCCATCGACGCACGTGAGCTTTTTGCCCGCGGCGGGGGGATCCACTGCATCACCCAACAGCAGCCTGCTGCCTCCCAGAAAGTGGTGTTATGACAGAAACCATCCGCACCGGTGCCTCCGCCGGCGGAGCCGGACAGCCGGCAACCCCCTCCGGAGTCTCCCCTAAGGGCCTGAAGGGCGGGCAGCTGGGGCTCCTCGCCGTCGTTGTCCTGGGCATCTCCACCATCGCCCCGGCATACACGCTCACCAGCGCACTGGGACCCACCGTCAACGAAGCCGGTCTGCAGCTGCCCGTCATCTTCCTCATCGGGTTTATTCCCATGATCCTGGTGTCACTGGCGTACCGGGAGCTCAATGCCGACTCCCCGGACAGCGGCACAACCTTCACCTGGGTGACCAAAGCCTTCGGCCCCTGGATCGGCTGGATGGGCGGCTGGGGCCTTCTGGCAGCCAACATCATTGTGCTGTCCAACCTGGCCGGGGTCGCCGTCGACTTCTTCTACCTCTTCCTGTCCCAGCTCACGGGTTCCCCGGAACTGGCGGACCTGGCTGACAACAAGCCGCTGAACGTACTCACCTGCTTTGTGTTCGTAGCCCTGGCCGTGTGGGTCAGCTACCGCGGCCTGCACACCACCAAGGTGGTGCAGTACAGCCTGGTGGGCTTCCAGCTGCTGGTCCTGGGACTGTTCGTCGCCATGGCCTTCGCCAACTGGTCCACCTCCGAAACGGCCATCCCGTTCAGCTGGGACTGGTTCGATGTCACGAAGATCGAGACGTTCGGCCAGATTGCCGCCGGCATCTCCCTGTCAATCTTCGTGTACTGGGGCTGGGACGTCTGCCTGACCGTCAACGAGGAAACGGCCAACGGCAAGAAGACCGCCGGCGTGGCCGGCACCCTGACCGCCGTCATCGTCCTGGCCATCTACCTCCTGGTCAGCATCGCCACCATGATGTTCGCCGGCGTCGGGGATACCGGCAACGGCCTGAACAACGCCGAAAACCACGAAAACATCTTCACGGCCCTGGCCTCCCCCATCATGGGTCCCTTCGCCATCCTGATGTCCCTCGCCGTGCTGTCCAGCTCCGCCGCGTCGCTGCAGTCCACGTTTATGTCGCCGTCGCGCAGCCTGCTGGCCATGGCCCACTATGAGGCATTGCCGGAGCCCTTCAGCCGGGTGAGCAGGAAGTTTGCGACGCCGGGCTACGCCACCGTTGCCGCCGGCATCCTGTCTGCGGGGTTCTATGCAGTGATGCACGTGCTCAGCGAAAACGTCCTGAACGACACCATCCTGGCGCTGGGCCTGATGATCTGCTTCTACTACGGGCTGACGGCGATCGCCTGTGCCTGGTACTTCCGCAACAGCGTCTTCAGCAGCCTCCGCAACTTCGTGCTGCGGTTCCTCTGCCCTGTGCTGGGTGGCGTGGGCCTGTTCGTGGTGTTCTTCCAGACGGCCGTGGACAGCGTGGCACCGGAGTTCGGCAGTGGCTCGGAAGTGTTCGGGGTGGGCCTGGTGTTCGTCCTCGGAGTGGGCATCCTGGCCCTTGGCGCAGTGTTCATGCTGGTGATGTCCCGGCTGCGGCCCCGGTTCTTCCGCGGTGAGACCCTGAAGCAGGACACCCCGGCCCTGGTGGTCCCGGAATAGGAAAACCCAAGCGTACGCAAAAAGGTGCCGCAACCCGGATCAACGGGGTGCGGCACCTTTTTTGTTTCCATCACCAGAAGTGGGCGACGTCCACGATCAGGCGGGAACCGGAACCGGGGCCGTCCAGCGTCAGGACCCGGTAGGGCAGCCGGGCACGGACGCCCAGGCCAACGCTGGTGTAGCCTTCGAAGCTTCCGGCATAAACCACTTGCCGGAAGGTCTGGTAGCCGGACACGTTGGACAGCTCAGCCTTGGCGGCGGGAGCGTAGGTGACGTTGCCCTTCTGGTCGTACGAAGGTGCGTTCACGGTGACCTGCAGGCGTGCCCTGCCCTGCACCGGAATGGTGAAGCCCGAGCCGTCCTGGATGATCTCCGGGACGTACCGGACCGTGTAGCCCTTGACGGGGCCATTGAGGTCAACCACCATCCGGTCGAAGCAGTAATGCTGCCCGGTCCGGACGTTGGTGACGGAGGCGGTGCTCAAATCTGGCCCGGTCTTGGCCAGGGATCCCCATGCGAGACCGCAATACGAGGTGGCTGCCGAGGCGGGCCCCGGTGCCAGGATTCCCAGCCCGGCGGCCGCGAGGAGCGCCGTGAGCCAGAGGAGGAGTTTCTTCATTGTGGGTGCCATCCAGAGGGAAGTGGTGCGGTTGGATAGATCAAGCGTAGGAGTGCCGGGAGCCCGAAACGAGGGTTGTGGCCGCTTCGGCGTGCAACCGTAAGGAACCCCGGATCCGTATCACGCCGCTGTAAATCCCGCAGGCTTTTGCCGCTCTCCTTAACCGTTCCGGTGCCGTTTCTGGACCCGGCCGTTATGCCGGATAACGGTGCCGGAACCACGAAACAGCGCCAGCCACCCAAGGGGCGGCCGGCGCTGTTTTTACGCTGTTGTGTGTCGCGGTTCTAGCCTTCGCACTCGCGGCAATACTTCATGCCGTTCTTTTCGCGGGCCACCTGGGAACGGTGACGGACCAGGAAACACGATGAGCAGGTGAATTCGTCCGACTGCTCGGGAACAACGATGACGGTCAGTTCCTCGTTGGAAAGATCGGCGCCGGGCAGGTCGATGCCCTCGGCCGTGTCGTTTTCGTCAACGTCGATCACCGCGGTCTGGGCGTTGCCGCCGCGGGATGCCTGCAGGGCCTCCAGGGAATCGGCCGGAGACTCTTCCTCCTGCTTGCGTGGAGCATCGTAATCGGTAGCCATAGCGAGTTCACTTTCGTTGCTGCACAGCACCATTTCAGGCACCTCAGTGAAGCAGTTTAGGTCATAACGCCCTCACCCGCGCAATAGTGTGTTCAAGCAGACAATTCACGGGGTTCCGGGATGGTTTCTGAATGGGTTCGACGGACCTGGTCCGCCCCAGCCGCCACACCGCTCAGGGCCGGCAGCCACCCCCATCTCGTGGCATCGGCCATCGCATCGGCAGCCTGTCCCGGGGTGTCAAAGTAGAAGGCATCCGCAAGCCAGGCCCGGATACGGGCGGGAAATGATGTTGTCATGCCGGCGACGCTACGCAGGCATTGTTGTGAGTGCGTTTCGTCCCGGTCTCACGCACATTAATCCCCCACGCGAATACGGCGACAGGCAGTCCGCAAAAGAAGTTGTTGACCCGCCCAGAGGCCGATCCTAAAATCGCGGCATCGGTATTCCTGCTGGATTCTTACCGCCTTTTGATCTGGAAGTATCAGCGATGGCCATAGTTCATGAAAACCTTCCGGAGCCGGACGTCCAGCAGTCGCTGCACAAGTTGCGCGGGCAGCTGCAGGGATCGTTGATCGAACCGCAGGATCCCCTGTACGACGAAGCCCGCGCGGTGTGGAACGGCATGGTCGATCTGCGTCCGCGGGCCATCGCCAGGGCAGGAGCCGTCTCCGATATTGACCTGGTCCTGGCCAGTGCGCGCCGCAGCGGCCTCGCACTGGCCGTCCGCGGCGGCGGCCACAACATCGCCGGCCACGGCACGGTCCACGGCGGCCTGGTCCTGGATCTGGGAGCCCTCCGGGAGGTACGGATCGATGCGCAAAGCAGGCGGGTCGTCGTCGAGCCCGGAGCGACCCTTGGGGACGTGGACCGGGCCACAGCCGCACAAGGCCTTGCGGTACCCCTGGGGGTTATCAGCGGAACGGGAGTGGCAGGACTTACCCTGGGCGGCGGCGTAGGCTGGCTGACCCGGACCGGCGGGCTCAGCCTGGACAACCTGGACTCCGTGGACGTGGTCACCCCTGCCGGCGAGCACGTGCACGCCAGCGCGGAAGAGAACCCGGAGTTGTTCTGGGGAGTGCGTGGCGGCGGCGGGAACTTCGGCGTGGTGTCCTCCTTCACGTTCCGCGCCCTCGCCCTCCCGGCCGCACCGCTGGGCGGCAACCTCTTTTACCGGCCGGAGCATTGGCGAAATGCCTTCCTCGCCTTCGAAGCCTGGACCAGGGCACTGCCGGACGACATGAACTCGATCGTCTCGTTCCTGGTGCTCCCCGCCGAATTCGGCATGGGCAGCCAGCCCTGGATGGCTATCGGATTCGCCTGGGTCGCCGAGGACCAGCAGGCCGGCCTGGGGCTGGTGGACCAGCTTCGCGCCGCTGCCCCGCCCGACGGCGAGGAGGTGGGACCGACGTCGTGGCCGGAATGGCAAAGCGCCATGGACGCCGTCTTCCCCAAGGGGTCCCGCGGCTATTGGAAGAACGTCTCGTTCTCGCGGCTGGACGAGGAGGTGGTTGACGCCGTGCTGGGCTTCGCTTCCGAGCTGGCCTGGGAGGGAACGGGCATCGATATCCATCACCTGGAGGGTGCGTTCGGGCGCGTGCCCGAAAACGACACGGCGTTCCCCAACCGGTCCGCGCGGTACTGGCTGAACGTTTACGGGTTCTGGCATGACGCGGCCGAGGACGAACGGTTGACAGCGTTCGCCCGCAAGGCCCACTCCACAATGCAGCCGTTCGCGGAGCAGGGCGAATACGTCAACTTCCTGGGAGCGGAAGTGGGAGTGCAGGCGCCGGACGCCGCCCGCAGCGCCTACGGACAGGACAAGTACCAGCGCCTCGTGGCCCTCAAGGACCGATATGACCCGCAGAATCTCCTGCGCCTGAACCACAACATTCCACCATCGGGCGGCTAGCAGGCCGGCGCGGCCGGCAGCGGGCAAAAAAATAGAGCCCCCTGTCGGATTCGAACCGACGACCCCCGCTTTACAAGAGCGGTGCTCTGGCCAACTGAGCTAAGGAGGCATGCCCTGGCGGGCGGGCGCCTCAACGGCGCTACATAAGGTTAGCCCAAGTCCTCCCGGTGGTAAAAATGCCGGGCTTGTCCAAGGCCGTCAGAACCGCCGGTTGCAGGAAAGGGGGCAACAAAAGGGCCCACCTTCCGGAACAGATCTGAACTGGTCCCCGAAAGTTGGACTGGCTTAGTAAGAGCCTAAACTGCAAGGGCCTGAGCACG